>JBIKNT010000156.1:0-4223 GCA_044358465.1 Ilumatobacteraceae bacterium | reverse complement strand
GCGCCCAACGTGCTGGCGAGAAATGCAGGAACGCTTCCCGAGCCGCGGTCTAGTGAATAGTCGCCACACCATACCGATGCGCAGTCTTGTAGGTGTTGTGCGAGTTCATGGGCAACATGTGCACTGCTGCTTTGGCCTTCGGCTGCAATGTGGATGAGTTCGTGGGCTCCTGATGCGCACAAGGCAACAAGATGCGTGCGTGCAGCAACGGGAGCAACACTCACCACGCGTATTCGTGCCTGCAGTTGCTCTGCACGTTGAAGCGCAACTTCCAGAGCAGCTTGGTCGCTGGCAGAAAACTGAGCAAAGCGGGCGTCGGCCTCATGGCCACTGGAAGGTTGGCTTCCAATCCACTTCACGCAAACACCAATAATGGGGGTCATAATTTGATCAACTCACGTGTGGTGGAACACGATGCCGTGTCCACCTTCTGGGTACGACCAACTAATGGCGCCTTCTTCGTTGCATACCATGTAGCAAGTTCCACATTCAAAACATTGTTCGTAGTTAAAAACAATTCCGCCAGCGGCAGTGGGAACAAAGAGGTTTGCGGGGCAGGCAACAACACATGCACGAGTAGTGCAGCCATTACATGAATCACTATTGACCACAATATGAGCGCGTTCGTGCACACGAAACTCGGCTGTTGCCATGCGGTCTTGAAAAGAAATGTCAGGCCACTGCACACTCATCCGAAGCTCCTAAAACCAGCGATTGCATCTTTTGCTAAGTCGATGGTGCGAATTCCTAAGCGGCGACGCTCATTTTTTAGAATTTTACGAAGCCCGGGTTTGGGAATTGGGTTGTTTACCTGGAACATGCCTTGAACAATGCCCGTCACGAGGGCCGGATACAGGTGTTGCACGCGATCGCTCAAAACGAGTTGAGGTGCACGACGCAACTTGCGATGATCGCTCAGGACAAAAGTGTCTTCAAGAAGTTTCTTGTAAAGCGACAAACCTTTGGCCGATGTGTTTCCTTTTTCAATCGCTTCACAGGCAGCTTGAGCGGCGTACATGCCCGAAGCCATTGCAAAGTTCACTCCTTCGAGCCAAATACCTGCTGCTAGGCACATTGCTGCAGCATCGCCGGCAATGAGCAGGCCATCATCAAGAAGTTTTGGCATCATTTTCAAACCGGCCTCGGGAATGAGGTGTGCGGAATACTCGCTTACTGTTCCGCCTTCAACGAGGGGAGCAATGGCGCTATGTGATTTCAAGCCAGCAATAATTTCTTCTGGTCGTTTACTTTGGGCAGCCAACTTGGGCAACTTCAATACAACACCAACAGAAAGAGAGTCGAGGTTGGTGTAAATAAACCCGCCACCATTGACACCACTTGTTCCACCGAGAATTTCTATATCAACGCCTTGATTGCCGCGAACTGCGAATCGTTCATCGATGATGTCTTTGGAGAGCGTGATGGTTTCTTTCACCCCAAGTGTGAAATGCGCAGCATCGGTATGTGGGTACATGCCGCGTTCTTTTGCCAAAAAGCTATTGACTCCATCACATGCAATAACGACCGAGGCAGTGAGGTCGCCATCGGGGCGGTCGGTATGGACGCCAATCACTTGTCCGTTGGCACCGGTAATGAGCCCCGTGACAGTGGTGCTGCACACCAGAGTTGCGCCAGCCTCAACGGCCTTGTTTGCTAACCAATTGTCGAAGTCGGGGCGAAATGCAGTTGCCCCGTTATAAGGGGCATCTCCCCATGCATCAGATCTGAAATCGATGCTTAACGACTGTGTGTCGGTGAGCAACATGGTGCTGCGTCGTGTGACCCAACGTTGAACAGGCATCTCGTTCCACCATTCGGGAATGAGTGCATCGAGAATGCGCGGGTACACCACGCCTCCGTACATATTTTTTGACCCGGGGAATGGCCCGCGTTCAATGAGCGCGACACTTTTTCCTGTGCGCGCAATAGTGAGAGCAGCACACGAACCAGCAGGCCCTGCGCCCACCACAATGACATCAAAATCAGGCATTGCTCTTCCTTTGTTCCAATGCATGAAGCAAAGCGGGAAGAACTTCATTGGCATCACTCACTATGCCGAGGTCGGCAAGCTGCATCATGGGGCAGTGTGGGTCGGTGTTGATGCTCACAATGTGTTCGGGTTGGCCGAGGCCACTGGTGTGTTGCACTGCACCACTCACGCCAAGAGCTATGTATAACTGAGGGTTCACTACAACGCCTGTGGTTCCAATTTGACGTTGATGTTCTACCCAGCTGCGGTCGGTAATCACACGAGTTGCTCCGACCGAGGCACTGAGTGCTTTTGCAATGTCGAAGAGTGTGTGAAAACTACTTGACGTTTGTATACCGGCTCCACCGCAAACAATACGGGGCGCTTCTGATAGGTCAATACTTGCCGCATCGGGGGGAAGCACATCAACTACTTCAGCATCATTTCCCGCGAAGCTTTCAGGAGCCTGCAATGCAGTGACCACTACTTCATTTTGCACTTCTTCAATGCTGCGTACACCGACTTGCAAAGTAGCCACAAACTCTGGTGCTGCGACAAGTGTTTCGACCGCTTGACCACTCCAGCGCACGAGTTCAACTGTGATTGTTCCGATGCGCAGCGCACCTGCATAAAGTGGACGTTGCAAATGGTGAGATAAATGCGCAGCAAAGTCTCTGCCATCGGGAGATGCGGGAAGAACAATACGTTGTTCGCGACCAAGGTGAGCGACGAGTGCTTGTGCCCAGGCAGAAGGCGCAAAGTTTCCCCATTCGCACATTGTGATGTGGGTTGCGTATGGCGAAAGTTCAGAAAGTGTTGCTGCGCAGTTACTGCCGACAACAAGAACATTTCCTTGAGCTTCACTTGTTGCTTCTAATGCCCCGGCTGGTAGCACGCCGTGACGAACAACAAGAACGGCGATCATGAGGTGAGTCTATTTCCGATTGCGAAAGTGGCGCACAAGTTCAATTATGCCCGTTGCGGCTAATGCCATCGCAAAGGCCACCCCAAATGCCATGGCGTGGTTGTCTTTAAATGTTTTCCCACCAATGAAGCCGAGCAAACTTGCATAAGAGGCCCAAATGACAGCGGCAATGCCGACCCATTTGGCAAACCAGCGTTGATTTTGATGAGTCACGCCACAGGTGAGCGTCAGCAAAGTGCGGCCACCGGGAATAAAACGAGCGGTAATGAGCAGTGGTCCACCGCGTTCTTCAAGTTGGTTATGCGCCCAATCGAGTCGGTTTGCACCCTTCTCGGTACGCCGATAGCGACGATCAATGAACCCGCTTGCCCTGCGCCCAATGATGTACGACATGTTGTCGCCAAGAAATGCGCCGATTGCCGCGACCACAATGACAAGAGGTATTTCTAAATCTCCGAGCCCGGCAGCGACCCCGCCAACAATAACCATTGACTCACTGGGAACAATTGGCACCACCGAGTCGAGAAGAGCAACTGAAAAAATAATGAGATAAAACCATTGCGAGGTAGAAACATCAGTGAGCGTTTCGAACATCGTGTCGAGAAAAGAGATCATCAGAATGACGAGCCTATTCGTTCACCATCGATGACTGCAGCGTGTGCACGGCGAGGTGCAACAGCATCGCCGACTCGTGAAATAGTGATTCCTGCTTGCGCTAGTGCCGCGTTGGATGAAAGGTCGTGATACAGCCATTCCACGGGCTGCGGAGGAACTGCCAATACCACCCAGTCGGGAGTGCGCGTGTCGTTTGTTCCGGTGGGGTGGTGAAGCAACGTGAGTTCATTGCCGGCGAGCCCCATCGGAACAAGGTCGGTGCTTTGCACGATGCCTTTTGCGTGGGCGCGGATGAGCCAGTTTTCCATATCGAGGGTGATGCCAAGATCTTGCCCGACCACCATTCCTGGGGTCACGATTTCAACGTTGCATCCACGGTCGGCAAGAAGTTCTGCCACTGAAGTGGCATGGTGGAAACCAATTTCGTCAATAATGACCACGGTGCCAAATGGATCTGCAGACCCTTCAAGCACGTGCCGTACGTCGGCAACTCCTATGGTGACTCCTTCACCAGCAATCCACCATGGCTGCTGTGGTTCGGCGCCTGTTGCCACCACAACATGCTGTGCGTTGCGTTCCAGCACTAATCCAGGCCACGCAGAAACGCCGTACTCAATAGCAACCCCGAGGCGTTTACATTCGGTGAGCTGATTGCGAATGAGATCGCCAAACTCGGCTCGGTTTGGCACACTTGCTGCAAGGCGCACTTGTCCG
>JBIKNT010000154.1:0-4261 GCA_044358465.1 Ilumatobacteraceae bacterium | reverse complement strand
AATGGGCAATACCTCTAAGAGAAATGACAAGGCATTTTCGTCAATTGACTCATCGAGAATGCCATTGGCTTTGGCCTTGCGAATGGTGGCAACAATGTTGCTGGCCAAACCCTCTTGAGCAGCAGTCAGGCGTTCTTTCAATTCTGGGTCGTGGCGTGCAATGGCGAGTGCTTCAATGCGGTCGAGGCGAAACTCGCTGCGTAGTGGGTGATACGGGTCGGAAAAGTCGCTGGTAATAGTGCGTAGTACGCCGCCGTTACCCTCACGCACAACAATGCCGTCGAGTGTTGCGGAGTCGGCCGTGATGCGCGCCAAAAATTGATACTCGCGTACGGCCGTAATGAGCGCCTTGCGATCTTTGAAGTAGTGATAGAGCAAACCCACGGCAACACCGGCACGTTCGGCAACCTCGGTGACGCGCAACGCATTTTCACCAGATTCGTTGATGATGTCTTTGGCTGCTTGCAAGATTGCATTCGCTGCATCGGGTTTGTTACTGAGAGATTCTTCACTTACATTCACCGTTCCACCTTAGGACACCCGCACAAGAACCGTCCACAGCACGAAAGGTTCTAGAGTTGCAATGTGGCACACATTGCAGTGATAGGTGGTTCATTGGCCGGCTTGCGAGCAGTGGAAACACTGCGCACCGATGGCTTCAGCGGAAACATCACTGTGGTGAACGCCGAAGACAGCGCCCCATACGACAGGCCACCACTATCGAAAAAGTTTTTGAGTGGTGAATGGGAAGCCGATCGCATTCAATTGCGCAAGCCCAGTGACATTGATGAGCTAGGCGCAACTTGGCTGAACAGCACACATGCCACTGCACTCAATGTTGCCACTCGCGAGCTAACACTCAGTACTTCCTCCGTTCTGCACTTCGACGCATGCATTATTGCTACTGGTGGCATTGCTCGTGAGTTGCCACAACAACCACACGCACGGGGCATTCATCAATTGCGCACGTTGCACGATGCGCAAGGACTTCGTGAAGAACTGCAGCCCGGCAAAAAGCTGGTGGTCATTGGCGCCGGCTTCATTGGGCTAGAAGCAGCAGCAACTGCTGTTGCACGTGGTTGCACGGTCACCGTTCTTGAAGGCCTACCCGCACCACTCATTCGCGGGCTGGGTGAAGACATGGGCACCGCTGCAACAGCAATTCACGCAACACAGGGTGTGAATATTCGTTGCAATGTTCGTGTGCAAGGTATTGAAACCAACGCTAACGGGGTTACTGGCGTGCGTATTTCCGATGCCAACGGCGAGAGCGTGGTCGCAGCCGACGTAGTGCTTGTGGGCATTGGTGTTGCGCCTGCAACTCAGTGGCTTGAAGGAAGCGGCCTTGTCGTGAACGACGGCGTGGTGTGCGATGCACATTTACAAGCAGCACCAGGCGTGTTTGCCGCAGGCGATGTAGCGCGTTGGGTCAATGGTTTGTATAGCGACCTCGAACCCACTATGCGTGTAGAGCACTGGACCACCGCTGCAGAACAAGGTGCACACGCCGCACGCAACGCGTTGGCGCACATCAACAACACGCCACTTGTTCCGTACAGCACTGTGCCTTTTTTCTGGAGCGACCAATTCACCTCACGCATTCAGTTTCTGGGTCGCTCAACTGATGCAGAAGAAATTCGTGTAGTAGCCGGCAGTGTTGATGAAGGAAAATTTGCTGCTGCATACATGCGTGCAGGCCGACTAGTTGGTGTACTCGGTGTGTCGATGCCAAAAGTAGTAATGCCGTCGCGTAAATTGTTGGAAGTGCACACGCCGTGGCAAGTAGCGCTCGAGCACTATGCAGGTCTTGCATCGTGAGCACTGAACCCACAACAGCCCTGCAACTCTTTGGTGAAGCACGCCAGGTTGCCTATGTAGTGCCACGCGGAACATTTCATCAACACATTTCCCACTGGGCGCAGTCGCTCGGCGTTGGCCCATGGCGTGTGGTGGAACGCCCCACCATCAGCAACTTCAGCCACCGCGGAACACCTGGCACACTCGAGTTTTCTTTTGCACTCGCTCATATGGGCGCAATGCAAATAGAAATTATTGAACAACACAACGACACGCCTTCTACCTACAACGAATTTCTAGAAGCAACAAATGGCCAAGGCGGCTTGCATCACATTGCGTACTGGCCCGACGACATGAATATTGCCGAACAACAAGTTGCACAACTCGGTTGGTCGCTCATTACCGCGGGCGAACTTGGCCCCACTGGCCGCTTTCGCTATTACGAAACTCCCAACATGCAAATGCATGGTGCAACAGCACCCACAATGGAACTCGCCGAAGTGAATGGCAACGTGCGCAATTATTTCCTCACTACTGTTGCTGAACTCAGCCGTACCTTTAACCCGCACACCGACGCAGTGGTATTGCAGAAATAAAATGTCTGCGCCCGACCCCGACCGTTTAGAAGTGTGGCGCGAGTTCCTCATTTCCTATGGCGCCCTCGAGCGCATGCTCACCCGCGCCTTGCAAGAAGAGTGCAACCTGCCCCTTCCCTGGTTTGAGGTGATGGAGGCGCTCCATGCCGCCGGCGGGCGGATGCGGTTTATGGAACTCGCCGAAAAAGTGATGGTGCACCCTTCGTCGCTATCGCGCCAACTCGACAATATGGAAGACGCCGAGCTGGTGGCCCGGGAGAAACTCAATGAAGAAGACGGCCGGGCGGTGACGGTGACCCTTACCCAGATTGGCCGTGACGATTGGCGCACCGCCAGCGTGGTCTACTACCGCCTCGTGAAACGGGTTTTCACAAACCACCTCACAGAAACCGACGTCATTGCTATGCACCGTGTGTTCGGCAAGGTGCTAGAGGGCTAGGCTAACGAGGCTCACTTTGAGCATTTCGGGGAAAATTTAGTTGGAGGAATCATCGTGACAACCGCAGTAATTGTTGACGCAATTCGTACGCCACTTGGCAAGCGCAATGGCAAATTGCAAAATTGGCACCCAGTAGACCTGGCCGCCGAAACATTGAAAGCTCTCATCAGCCGCACCGGCATCGACCCAGCAGTGATCGACGACGTCATCATGGGTTGCGTCATGCAGGTAGGCGAGCAGGGTGTCAACATCGGCCGCAACGCAGTTCTTGCTGCAGGCTGGCCCGACACCATTCCTGGTACCACCATCGACCGCCAGTGCGGTTCCAGCCAACAAGCTGCACACTTCGCTGCACAAGGTGTGATTGCCGGCGCATACGACGTTGTTGTTGCTGCAGGTGTTGAAGTCATGACACGCGTTCCCATGGGCTCGTCAATGGCCGACGGAAAATTTGGTTTCCCTTTCGGACCAGCAGTTGCTGCTCGTTACGAATCAGAAGGTGGCCTTGTTGGCCAAGGCATCTCGGCAGAACTCATTGCCGACAAGTGGGGCATTAGCCGCGACGACATGGACGCATTTGGTGTGCGCTCACAGGAATATGCCGCACGCGCAACCCGCGAAGGCCGTTTCCAGGCGGAAATCTTGCCAGTTCTTGGCGCCGACGGCACCATGATGACCCAAGACGAAGGCTTGCGCGACACCACACGTGAATCGCTTGGCAAGTTGAAGCCGTCATTTCGCCCTGAAGAAGAAGGTGGCCGCGTTACTGCCGGTAACTCTTCACAAATCACCGACGGTTCGTCAGCCATTCTCATCATGAGCGAAGAAAAAGCAAAAGCACTTGGCCTCACACCACGCGCACGTTTTGTTGACTTCTCACTTGCTGGTGCAGACCCACGCTTCATGCTCACCGCGCCAATTCCAGCAACACAAAAAGTGTTGCAACGCGCCGGTATGAACATCGATCAAATGGATCTCGTCGAAATCAACGAAGCATTCGCCTCAGTTGTTCTTGCTTGGGAAAAAGAAATTCACCCCGACATGAACAAAGTGAACGTGAACGGTGGAGCAATTGCTCTTGGTCACCCACTGGGTTGCTCAGGTGCACGCCTCATGACCACACTCTTGAACGAGCTCGAGCGCACCGGTGGTCGCTACGGCTTGCAGACCATGTGTGAAGGTGGCGGCATGGCAAACGCAACCATCATCGAGCGCCTCGGCTAAAGAACTCACTCAAATGCCCTCCTTTGGCGCCGTTATTTGGTTTGCCATTGGAGGGCTTTTGTTTATCTTCATTTGGAAAGTAGGCCTGGCCATGTTGAAAAGCATGACCATGTCGACCCCACCCCCCTTGCCTGCGGGGGAAATGCGCCGCATTAACGTGCGCTACCGCTGTGGCGTGTGCGGTGTGGAACTACGGATGGTGATG
>JBIKNT010000153.1:0-4303 GCA_044358465.1 Ilumatobacteraceae bacterium | reverse complement strand
CACCACGCTGCGCACCACGTTGGCAGTTTTACGGCCAACCCCCGGAAGTGTTACTAATTCTTCACGTTCTTGAGGCACCTCGCCGCCATAGCGATCGACAAGAGCGTTGGCCATACCAATGAGGTTTTTTGCCTTTGAGCCATAGAAGCCTGTGGAGCGAACGAGGGTCTCTACATCGGTGATGTTTGCCACCGCTAGCTCATATGGGCTCGGATACTTTTCAAACAACGCAGGGGTCACCATGTTCACTCGCACATCGGTGCATTGTGCCGACAAAATGGTGGCCGCTAAGAGCTCGTATGGGTTGCGATGATTCAGTTCGCAAATGGCAACGGGGTACTCCACCTTTAATCTCTCGAGCACGAGTGCAGACCTGCCAGCAGGCGTGCGAGGTTTACGTGCAGGAGTTTTAGCCATACCGAATGCTACGCCGTGGGTCGCAACACCCCGATACCCTAAAAGAATGCTTCGGCTCGAGATCCTCCGCAATGTGAACGATGCAGAATTTGCTGCCGTTCATGAGTTGCTGGTGGCAGCCGAACGTGCCGACGGGCACCGTGCACTTTCCGACCACTTGTGGCTCGACTTGCGCCAAGGTGGCCGAGCAGGTTTCGCTGCAGTTGTTGGAACCGAAGCCGGACACGATCACCCCGTTGCCTATTCTCAGGTGTCGCGCGGGAACGACAGTTGGAGCATCGATGTGGTGGTGCACCCACACCACCGTTACGACATGGCTGCCATTGGCCCCGAGATGATGAGCGCCACGCTCGACATTGTGCGACAAGTTGGTGGAGGTCACGTGCATTGGTGGGTGTTTGAACCCACCAGTATCCATTTCGACTTGGCAGAGCGCATGGGGCTTCAACCGGGGCGCGAGCTCATGCAAATGCGTCGCTCACTTCCCTTGCCCAAAGAAATAGCCAGCAACGCTGCTTCATTTCACACCAGATCGTTTGTACCAGGCGTTGACGAAGATGCATGGCTCCGCGTGAACAACGCCGCATTTGCCAGCCACGCTGAACAAGGTGGCTGGAATGCCGACATCTTGAAATCGCGCATGATGGAACCCTGGTTCAGCCCAGAAGGCTTTCGCATCCATGATGTCGATGGCCATATGGCTGGTTTTTGCTGGACAAAAATGCACGACTCTGGCACGCACCTCATGGGCGAGATCTATGTCATTGCTGTTGACCCTGCATTTATTGGCCGCGGCTTGGGCTCACTTCTCACCATTGCGGGCTTAGAGTCGCTCGCTGCTCATGGAGCAAGCGAAGCAATGCTTTATGTTGACTGCAATAACACTGCAGCAGTTGCAATGTATGAAAAACTTGGCTTTACCCCCCGCTACCGTGAACGCGCTTTTGTTGGCGACATTCATGAGAAAACGAAAGCATCATGACCACTTCCCCACTTTCGTTGTACGACGCCACACAAGAAGACATTGCATCACTCTTCCCGAATGAACCGAAATATCGAGTGGGCCAAATTTGGCAAGCGCTCTATGAAAAGTTAAAACCAGTTGAAGCAATTTCAAATATCTCTGCTGTCATGCGTCAGCAGTTGGCCGAGGCATTTCCCGTTGCATTGGAATTGCAAACAGAACAAGTAAATGCCGATGGCGACACGGTGAAGTTTCTTTTTCAACTGCGCAATGGCGGTCACCCCATTGAGACCGTTCTCATGTTGTATGCCGACCGCGCCACCGTGTGCGTCAGCACCCAAGCAGGTTGTGCAATGGGTTGTGGGTTTTGCGCCACAGGTCAGGCTGGCTTCACCCGTCATCTCACTTCCGGTGAAATTGTTGAACAAGCAGTGCGCGCAGCTCAACGCGCAGCACACCTTGAACGCCGACTAAGCAACGTGGTGTTCATGGGCATGGGAGAACCTCTTGCCAATGAAGGCCCCGTACGTGCAGCCGTAGAGAAAATTCATGGCGATATTGGTATTTCTGCTCGCCATCTCACTGTGAGCACCGTAGGAATTGTTCCTGGCATCAAGACCCTCAGCAAATGGCCACTTCCCGTGAACCTTGCCGTGTCACTTCATGCGGGGCGCAACGAACTACGCGATGAGCTTGTACCTATTAACAAGCGCTACCCCTTAGAGATGCTCATGAAAGCATGCGAAGACTATTTGTATGCAAAAAATCGGCGTGTCACTTTTGAATGGGCACTCATTGCTGGCGTCAACGACACCGACCGCGACGCTGAAGAACTTGCTGAATTATGCAAGCAACTCACTCCATCGGCACACGTCAACCTCATTCCGCTCAACCCCACCCCGGGTTATCTCACACAGGGTTCATCGGGCAACCACGTACGTCAATTTGCCAGCTGGCTTGAAGACATGGGCGTGAATGCCACTGTTCGTCGTAACCGCGGAACCGACATCGACGCCGCATGCGGGCAATTAGCCGCAGGGCAACACATATCTCCGGTAGAAATCACTCGTCGCGAAGATATTTAGGGTTCGCAACACGAAGTTTTTCTTTCACTGAATTCATCACGAATTCTTCAACTTCAGCCTCTTGCGAAAGAAGCGCTCCGGTGCGAATTTTCTCGGCTAACTCAGCCTCGCTACTGCACTGAAATGCAGCCAAGCCGGCCGCATAGTTTTCATTTTGTACTTCGCCGAGTTCTAGTTCGCGTTCCACCATGGCAAGTACATTCATTGCAACGCGAGTGTGAAACTGCAAACGGCCTTCTACTTGAGGAAAGACATCGGTCTCGAGCCATTCACGCACCGACTCGACGAGTTGCTGTGCAGTTGGCGGGTCATGCAGTTCAGACACGTGTAGCGCCTTTCCCGTTTGTTAATTCACGAATGGTAAGCAATGCGTCGTATTCGTTCTCGCACACTCGCCGGCCAATTGCCGCAAGTTCATGACTACGCACGGAACCCGTGAGGTGGTACGCCGCTTGCGAAATACACATAAGCCCCCACTTCACTGTTCCGAGCACTTCCCACCAACGCAATGTTTCTAGCGAGATGTATTCACCCGAAGCTTCACCGTATGCCTCGAGCAGGTCTTCATATGCGCCGATGCCACCAACAGGACCCGCGCCACCAAAGCGCCAGGCCCGCACACACAACCAACCCAAGTCTTCTGCTGGGTCTCCAATATGGGCAAGCTCCCAATCGAGCACGGCACGCAAACCTTCATTGCCAATGATGAGATTTCCCATGCGAAAGTCGCCATGCACCAAACACCGACGACCCACTGGCGGACGATTTTCCTCAAGCCACCGAAATGCAATTTCAAATGCCGGATGCGACTGCCCGCAATCGCGCAGATGCTCTTGATAAAAAGCAATTTGATCTACATCTTCTAAGCCCTCAACAGCAGAACTCACACGATGTAATTTTCCGAGTGCAGTACCGAACTGTGCGGGGAGAGTTTTTCTTGCCGATGCATATTCATCGTCTCGCAAAATTTTGCGTGCAATGGTTTCACCCTCAAAGGCATTCACAATCATGAATTGAGTACCTACAGGGTTTTCACCCACGAGGTCTCGAGAACTAGCAAGCACACGAGGAACCGGAACCCCAGCCGCATACGCCGCTTCAAGTACCCCTACCTCTACATGCATGTCACGCGGCGAGGTGAGGCGTTGACGCTGAATGATGTGCCGCTCAGAGCCAACCTGAAAGCTCCATGTTTCACGCGATGCCCCACCGGTGAGGCGACGCAACTGCGAAATTCCATCGAGCCCGGTAGCTGCGGTAATAGCCAGCGACAACTCTTCAGGCGTAGAGGGGATACTTTCCACGATGCAACCTTATTACTCATCTCGAGTGATTACTGTGGCAGCGTGGCCTCTGACTCTCACTTTGTGTTATCGCTAAGCAACATCACCCTGCAACGCGACACCAACACCATATTGAACAATGTCTCGTGGGATATCTCTCGAGGCGAGCACTGGGTAGTGCTTGGCGCCAATGGTTCGGGGAAAACCTCGCTCATGCTCATTGCCGCTTTGTACCTGCACCCGAGTGCGGGCGAGGTGGTTGTTGAAGGTGAGCGCCTTGGCGATACCGGAGTACGCGAGTTACGCCAGCGCATTGCCTATAACTCGGCGGCATTTGCCAGCGAAATACGACCGCAGTTGCGCGCTTACGAAGTGGTGATGACCGCCAAGAATGCTGCACTTGAAACGTGGTGGCATCAGTACGAGCCTGCCGACAAGGCGAAAGCAATTGAGTGCTTGAACCAACTTGGCGTGGGGCATCTTGCCGAACGTGAGATATCTACCTTGTCTTCTGGTGAACAACAGCGCGTGTTTCTGGCACGCACGCGCATGAA
>JBIKNT010000152.1:0-4312 GCA_044358465.1 Ilumatobacteraceae bacterium | reverse complement strand
AAAACCTTGGTGTTTAATTCCAGCACCGTTGTAGACCACCCACACCATGAGTGCGAGTGCTGCTGGCAACGCCATACGAGCTGTTGCTGGCATCTGCAAGAACGGAATGATTCCGGGAACGTTGCAGAGATAAATGAAGGTGAAGAGCGACAAGAGGAATGGTGTCCAACCCAGGCCATCGCGACCCATGGTTTGCATGACTACACCGTTTTCAATGAACTCCACTGTGCTTTCTGCAACGTTGCGAATGCCGCGAGGTGCAGTTTTTGCGCTCTGACGACCAGCCAACAAAAACACCACTGTGCCGATGGTTGCTGCAAGCACTGCAATGATGGAGATTTTGTTGAAAGACTCGAAGAGATCCTTCCAGCGAAGGATCTCGTTAATCGGCGGGAACTCAAGAGCGATCACGTGCGATTCCGTTTCGTGTTAGTTCGAGGACAGGGATAAGAGCAAAAAGTGTTGATTAAAAATCGACTTCGCTCAATTTAGTAGAGACAAGCCGAGGAAAACGAATTTCACGATGAGGTATTTGCCTCACCGCCTGAACTTGGCTTCAGACCTGGGTAAGCCAATGAGGCCGACACATGCCGAAGTTCCCAAAAGAGAAGACCAAGGTGCGTCACAATAATGGTGCATCCGAGTGCCGGTAACGAAATCCATGACATATCGCGCACCAGAACAACGGCCGCAAAGATGATCCCTAACCGGATGAGATAGCCAAAAAGCACTGCTCCCATCATGAGCGCCAGCGAAATGCGCGCCGTGGTGGAGATGAGAGCTGCTGCTAAGGCGAAATTGACCATCACAAGCGCACAACCAAAAGCACTCGACACTGCCCCGTCGGCTCCCCAGATGAATCCGGCAATCAAAATGAGCACAGGTGCTGCAATGAGCCCGCGTACCAACATATGACGGGTGACGGCAACTTCAGGAGCCCCGCCCGAGAGCTGCGAAGTGAAAAGTGAACTGGGGTCGTTCATTGTTCGCCCTCAGTTACCTGTGGTTGGCGACCACGTTGAGTTTCGGCACGCTCTGCTTCGAGGCGTTTCATTTGAGTGTCGTAGCCAAACCACATTTTGACGAAGTTTCCCACGCAAGAAAATATGGTCATCACAATCATGAATAACGGAGTGGTTCCGACGAAGTAGTCGATGGCAAGACCAATAAGGAAAAAGACCAACACACCAAATGCCATTTCGGCACCATGGCCAAGCCCACCTGCACTGTTTTCCGCGGGGCGCGGTTTGCCCGCAAGGCGGCGCACAATTTTGGGGTCGGGAAGAAGTTTCACAGCATGGCCTTTGGGGTTTGTTTCAAACTACGGCAACTCATTGCGTATCGCCAATTTCGTGTTGTATTGGCTCCCCTTGTTCATCTTGCGATTCTGCATCATCACGTGACTTGCGCCGAACGCTTGGATGCAACACGGTATACAAACCCAAAGCCACAGCAGCTACACCAAACGGCGCAATGCTGCCGCCGGAAGTGGAAATGACTGGATACAACGCCATTCCTGAAAGCAGAACTGTCCAGAGCCACAAGATGAGCACACTGCGGCGCTGCCCATGGCCCAAGTTCATGAGCCGGTGATGAAGGTGACCTTTATCGGCTGTTGCAAAACTTTGTCGCTTGTATGCACGACGCACGATGGCAAACAACACGTCGAATATAGGCACACCCAAAATGAGCAATGGAATAAAGAGCGGCGCTAAAAAGAAATACGTCTGACTATTGAAGTCTTGCGTTGCTGGGTCGGCCCTGCCCCCTACCACGCTTGTAGAAACGGCGAGCATCAGACCGAGGAGCAATGCACCGCTGTCACCCATGAAAATTTTTGCTGGGTTAAAATTGTGCGGAAGAAAACCAATGCATGCTCCGAACGTGACGGCAGCAACGAGCGGGCCGATGTTTGGCTCGGCAAGTAAACCCAATTCGCCAAGATGACGGCTATACAAAAAGAAGGCAGCCGATGCAATAGCAACAATTCCCGTTGCTAAACCGTCTAAACCGTCGATGAGGTTGATGGCCTCGGTCATTACTAACAACCACAAAATGGTGACGAGCGGGATCCAGTCATTCGACAAAACAAATACGTCGAAATACGGGATGCGAAAATAAAACATGGTGACGCCGGCCCATACCAGCACCATGCCGACACCTGCTGTTCCCGCAACTTTGGCAGGTGCACTAATTTCACGAATGTCATCGATGAGCCCAATTGCGCAAATAGCAATGGCAGCAATTGCCACACCCAACATTTCAGAACTGCCATCAAAGAGAGGGCCAAAGCGGTCCATCTGCCACGCCAAGAGCAACGCAGTAATAATGCCCACCAGAAGCGCAACGCCCCCGATATCGGGTGTTGGTGTGGTGTGCACTTTGCGCGGGTCGGGTTGGGCCATCCAATTCTTCAGACTTGCCAAGCTCATGACGAATGGGGTCACAGCAAAAGTGACAATGGCTGCACATGCAGCAACGATGAGATAGCCGTTGATGTCACTCATGTGGTTCTAGATTAGACCTCTGCACCATTACTTCGGCAGAGTCTGTGTTTTCTCTAATAAACAGGGAATTTTGCGCAAAGTTCAGCAACATCGCTGCGTACTTTTGCCAATGCAGCCGAATCGGTGCGGTTGCGTAAGGCCGTGGCAATGAGCTCGGCAATGAGCACCATTTCAGGCTCTTTCATTCCTTGGGTGGTGACCGACGGTGTACCAATGCGCACACCCGAGGTAACAAACGGGCTGCGCGGGTCGTTAGGAATGGTGTTTTTGTTGAGGGTGATGCCGGCCGAGTCGAGCACCAACTGTGCTTCTTTACCGGTGAGCTCTGCATCGAACGGGGTGAGGTCGACCACCATCATGTGAACATCGGTACCGCCCGACACCAAGCGGAAGCCTTGTTGGGCGAGAGCTTGGGCAAGGGCACTGGCGTTTTTCACAATTTGCTCGGCATACACACGGAAGGTGGGGTGTAATGCTTCACCAAATGCCACAGCCTTTGCAGCAATGGCGTGTTCGAGTGGCCCACCTTGGCTACCAGGAAAGATGGCCTTGTCGATCTTTTGAGCGTGCTCGGCTTTGCACAAGATGCAGCCGCCACGTGGGCCACGCAATGTTTTGTGCGTGGTGAAAGTAACAACGTCGGCATAAGGAACTGGGTTCGGGTGTGCCCCACCTGCAACTAAACCAGCAAGGTGAGCAATGTCGAACATCAACAGTGCGCCAACTTCATCGGCAATTTTCTTAAATGGTTCTGGCTCAAGACGACGCGTGTACGACGTAGTACCAGCAACAATGAGTTTCGGGCGATGCTGTAATGCAAGTGCACGCACTTCTTCCATGTCGATGCGCTCATCGCCAGGCGACACCTTGTAGGAAACAAAGTTGTAAAAGATGCCACTGGCATTCACAGGAGATCCGTGGGTGAGGTGACCACCGTGGTCGAGGCTCAAACCAAGAACGGTGTCTCCATGATTCAAAAGGCCAAGGTATACCGCCATATTTGCACTCGCCCCTGAGTGTGGCTGCACGTTTGCGTGGTCGGCACCGAAAAGTTTTTTGATGCGTTCAATGGCAATGCTCTCAATATCGTCGACAATGGCATTACCGCCGTAATACCGCTTGCCGGGGTAACCCTCGCTGTATTTGTTGGTGAGCACAGAACCAGTTGCACGCATCACTGCTGGCGATGTGAAGTTTTCACTTGCAATGAGTTGCAGACCCGTGACTTGACGCTTGAGCTCGTCGTCGATGAGAGAGAAAACAACGTCTTCGCTTTCGAGTTCTGATGGCCAATTTTTTGGGGTGCTCATTTTTGTGCTCCGAAATTGTTTGCTTCTTCACGTTCGATGTCGCCGAGTTGTGCAACACGACGTTCGTGACGACCACCTTCAAAGGCAGTGGCAAGAAATGTTTGCACGATTTCCTCTGCGAGTCCTATTCCTACGACACGTGCTCCCATAGAAAGTACGTTGGCATTGTTGTGCTCACGCGCCATACGCGCCGTATAGAGACAGTTGCATAGAGCGGCGCGCACACCCATGACCTTGTTTGCAGCGAGTTGCTCGCCTTGACCACTACCCCCGAGCACGATGCCGAGTTCTGCTTTGCCATCGCGCACTGCACGACCCACAGCTGCGCAAATGGGTGGGTAATCGCAACTCTCGGTGGAGTGCGTACCGAGGTCATCGACTGTGTGCCCAGCAGTACGGAGAAATGCGATGAGGTGTTGCTTCAGGGAATAACCCGCGTGGTCGGCCCCAATAGCAATGTGAAGTGCGGCAGTCATGTTCTGAGCATAGGGTTCG
>JBIKNT010000022.1:0-13878 GCA_044358465.1 Ilumatobacteraceae bacterium | reverse complement strand
CAGAAACATTGCTCAGTTAGCGCAAGATCTTGGTATTGAAGTCATTGCATTCCAAACCGACCTGTATGGTTTGGCAAGCAGCAACACATATGAAGAGGTGCATGCTCTCTTGCAAAAGCGTTCTGCAAACACCGCAATACTTTTAAAAGGTTCGCGTGTGGCCGGGCTCGACGCAGTAACGCAATTACTTCTCGGAAACTAAGTTCTTGCGCGCATCAACAGATGCAATATTGCACCACCACGCAAGTAAGAGCGCCCAAATAGCGCCGCCGATGAGAACCCAGCGTGCGCCGAAGTGGTCGATGACTGGACCAAACAGCAAGTTGCCAAGGGGTACCGTTCCGCCAAAAGCCATGAACCACAAGGCCATGACGCGACCTCGTTCATTAGGGGCGAGGCGCGACTGCAAAATGGTCATCATTGACGTGGTGGTAGCAAAGTATGCAATTCCTAAAAAGAAGCCAACGATAAAGGCTTGAATTGGTGTGCGAGCAATAGCGAAGAAAAACAAACACACCGCAAATGACGCAAACCCGTATTGAATAATCCTTCGTTTGTCGGACTTCACAAAAATGGTCCCGATGGCGAGTCCGCCTAAAGCCGCACCCAAGCCCCAAGTTGCATAGAGCCATTTATAAACAGGAGCCCCTTCATCGATGCCGAAGTTGAGTGATGCAACGGCGGGGAAGAGGCCGACATATGGCAATGAGAAAAATGAAAAAGTGGCGAGTGAAATGAGGAGGCGATTAATTTCCGTTCGCTCGCGGGCAATCTTTAAACCAGCAGTGAACTGACGCCATCCTGGCTCAGAGGTGATGCTCTGCAGAACGGGCAAGTGAACTCTCACCAATGCGCCTATGACGAAGAGATAGGTGAGGGCATTGATGAGAAAGAACTGCGATGTAGTGACTCCCCAAGCAGATAGCACCGCAACAATGATGGGGCCTATTACTCGTGACCCATTAATGAGAGTTGAATTCAATGCAATGGCGCCAGACAAATCTTGCGGTGGCACAAGGGTGGGGAGTGATGCCGACCAGGCGGGAGCATTCAAGGCATTACCCACACCCACGCCGAATTGCATGAGGAACAGCAACCAAATTGCCGCATCGTTCGCTGCGAGTGGAAACATCATGAATGAGAAAAACAACTGCATTATTTGCGTAACGATGAGCCATTTGCGGCGGTCAAATTTGTCAGCAATGACACCCGCGGGAATGGAGAGAATGAGAAGAGGACCGAGCTGAGCAAAAATCAGCAACCCCACCAGCGAAGCTTTTCCTGTGCGGTGGTAGATGTATGCGGGAAGAACCACATTTTGCATCCACGTGCCGATATTTGACAGGAATGCTCCTGTGAACATCAGGCGAAAAGGCGGTGAGGCTAAGGCTGCCCGGGCGCTTCCTGGAGTGTGTGAATGCGGCTGAAAGTCGTCAAACGGGTTTGTTGCAGTATCGGTCATGTGGGCATGCGCCAGCGTTAGCCGGCTACAAGTTCTGCATAAGTTTCCAGCACCTGTGGCGGCCCACTGATGAGAAATGTGGTGATGCATGTTTCGCGCCACTTCGCCATTTCGTCTTTGATCTTTGCCATGGGTCCTACAAGTGCCACGTCTTCCACCATTGCTAATGGAATTGATGCTGCAGCTTCTTCTTTCTTGCCTGCGAGGTAGAGATCTTGAACTTTCAGTGCAACATCTTCGTAGCCCATGCGGGCAAATACTTCAAAGTGGAAGTTGGCACCGCGTGCTCCCATGCCACCGGCGTAGAGGGCAAGGAATGGGCGCACGAAGTTTGCGCATGCTTCAACATCGTCGCCAGGAATAATCATGACGCCAGAGGCAACTTCAAATCGATCTGACTTATTTGCTTCGCCGCTTTTTGCAAAACCTTCGTTGAGGCACTTGCGGTAAAAGGCGTCTTCTTTCGGTGAGAAGAAAAGCGGTAGCCATCCGTCGCAAATTTCGCCTGCGAGTGCAACGTTTTTTGGGCCTTCTGCGCCAAGGAAAATAGGAATGTCTTTGCGCAGTGGATGCACGGTGCTCTTCAGTGGTTTTCCGAGGCCTGAACCACCGCGTAATGGGATGTCGTAGAAATCGCCATGATGATCGATGGGTTTGTCGCGCTTCAAAATGCTGCGCACCACCTCAACGTATTCACGTGTGCGAGCGAGCGGCTTGGGGTACGGCTGGCCGTACCAGCCTTCCACTACTTGTGGGCCCGAGGCGCCAAGACCAAGAATGAAACGACCATTGCTGAGATGGTCGATGGTCATCGCTGCCATGGCGGTAGCTGAAGGAGTGCGTGCGCTCATTTGGATGATGCCGGTTCCGAGTCGCACGTTTTGTGTTTGTGCGCCCCACCATGCAAGAGGAGTAAGTGCATCACTTCCGTATGCCTCTGCGGTCCAGACACTGTCGAAACCTAAACGATCGGCTTCTTTGATTCCCTCAAGAGCGCCTTGCGGAGGCCCGCTACCCCAGTAGCCAGTGTTGTACCCGAGTTTGATGTCTTTTGATGCTGAACTATTCCCCATGCCACAAAGATACGTGGCGGGAAGCCATCAGCCCCGACTCAAGTGAACAGATTGAGAAAATCAGGAGCGAGGCGTTGGGGTAAATGTCACAGGAAGTGAATCTGGCCCATAAATTCCTGCGGTCGCAACCTTGTAGCGCGCAGGGCCAGCGAGTTCGAGGTGTGGCATTCGCGCGGCAATGAGCGGAAGGGCTTCTTGGAGTTCAGCTCGAGCAAGAGAAGCCCCGAGGCAGTAGTGGATACCTGAACCGAAGGTGAGTTGTGGCGAATGCGATTCGGTGCGGTGAAGGAGGAGTTGTTCTGGGTCGTGAAAAACGTCGCCGTCAAAGTTGCCCGTAGCGAGGCTGGGGAAAATGAGTGTTCCTTGCGGGAAGAGAATGTCTTTGTACTCAATGTCTTGTGAAGCAAAGCGCCCAGTTGCTCGCACTGCACCGTTGATGCGCATCACTTCTTCAATGAGACGTTGTGCATGCTTGGGTTGTTCGGCAATGAGACTCCACTCGTTTGGGTGATTGGCGAGAAGAGCAACTGCAAGACCAAGTTGATTGCGCGTGGTGTCGGTGCCACCAATGATGACTGCTTCAACCATCATCACAAGCTCATCGTTCGACAATTTGTCGCCTTGTTCTTCTGCGCTGATGAGGCTCGAGAGCAGATCATCTTGGGGTGACTTGCGACGTGCAGCAATGAGTTCACGCGTGTAGGCATCGAGTTCATCTTGGGCCGCCATGATGAGGGGAAGATCGTTCTTGAAGTTGCTGTCGAAGATGCGCAAAATGTCGCTCGCCCAACGGCTAAAGAGTTCCCAGTCAGATCGTGGTGCGCCTAACAACTCGCAGATGATGGGAATGGGGTAGGGGTTGCAAATATCGAGGGCGAAGTCGCAGGTGCCAGATTCAGTGACGTTATTCAAGAGGCCTGTCATCACTTCACGCATGAACGGTCGTAAGGCATCGGCGTTGCGAGGTGAAAAAGCAGGAGCAACCAAGCGCCGTAACCGCACATGGGTGTCGCCTTCAGCAGAAAGAATAGATTCTCGTCGCCGGGCCCGGAATTCTGGGGTGACATCGGGGTTCAAATCGACAATGAGGCCAACTGCGCTGTGCCAGCGTTTGTCGCGCAGCATGGCTACCACATCTTCATACTTGAGGATGGTGTAACCAATTTCGCCCTTGGCAATCCAGGTGGATTGCGCAAGGTTGCGTAACTCTTGTAGTTGTTCGGCGCGGTCTGTTTGAGAGCGTAAGGCACGCGGTAATACCGAGGGTAAATCGAGTAAATCAACGCGTGTTGCCATGGCGCCACAGTACTGTGCTAATGCCGAAATGCAAATATGCCAAGATGAGGCACATGAAGACATTCCGCAACTTTGTGAACGGTTCATTTGTCGATGCCAAGAGTGGCGAAACCACAAATGTTATTAACCCAGCAACCGGCCAGGTGTACGCCCAAGCAGTGCTCTCGCGTGAAGCCGATGTTGACCTTGCAATGCGGGCTGCTGAGCAAGGTGCGGAGTTATGGCGAGACGCCACGCCTGCAGAGCGTTCGTTGGCGTTATACCGCATGGCCGATGCGGTGGAGTCGCGTGCTGAAGAACTCATTGCGCTTGAAGTAGAGAACACGGGTAAGCCCATCGCAATAACACGCAGCGAAGAGATTCCCCCGATGGTGGATCAGATGAGGTTCTTCGCCGGAGCAGCACGAAATTTAGAGGGAAAGAGCGCGGGCGAATACATGCGGGGAATGACATCGTTCATTCGGCGTGAACCGGTAGGAGTGTGTGCACAAGTGGCGCCATGGAATTACCCCATGATGATGGCTGTGTGGAAATTTGCGCCTGCATTGGCAGCAGGCAATGCCATCGTGTTGAAGCCGTCCGATACCACGCCAGCAACAACAACGTTGTTAGCAGAAATCGCCGCAGAGTTTTTCCCACCAGGTGTATTCAACGTCATTTGTGGCGACCGCGATACGGGTCGCGCCATGGTCACGCACAATACGCCGTCGATGGTGTCGGTGACCGGAAGCGTGCGTGCCGGTATTGAAGTTGCGCAAGCCGCTGCGACCAGTTTGAAGCGCGTGCATTTGGAACTGGGCGGAAAGGCGCCAGTTGTGGTGTTTGACGATGCAGACATTGAGGCAGCAGCAGAGGGGATTGCGCTGGCGGGCTTGTTTAACGCTGGTCAAGATTGCACGGCTGCCACTCGTGTCATTGTTGCGCCACGTGTGTACAACGACTTTGTTGCTGTGCTCACCGAAAAAGTTGCCGCAACAAAAACAGGACAACCAGACGAAGATGTTTTGTATGGCCCCTTGAATAACGCAACTCAGTTAGCGCGCGTGTCTGATTTGGTGAGCCGTGCCCCCGACCATGCCAACATCACTACAGGAGCAGCTGCGGTGAACGGCGACGGCTATTTCTATATGCCAACAGTGATTGCTAATTTACGGCAAGACGACGAGATGATTCAGAACGAAATATTTGGACCCGTACTCACTGTTCAGAAATTTAGCGATGAAGATGAAGCGGTGCGGTGGGCAAATGGTGTCGAGTATGGGCTCGCATCATCGGTATGGACAAAAGACTTCGGGCGCGCAATGCGCATGGCAAAGCGACTCGACTTTGGTTGCGTCTGGATCAACACGCACATTCCCGTGGTGGCAGAAATGCCGCACGGCGGATTCAAAAAGTCTGGTTACGGGAAAGACCTGTCGGCGTACTCACTCGACGACTACACGCGCATCAAACACGTGATGGCGAACTTGAATAGTTAGTGAACGCCCCACGTAAAGGTTTGCTTCACGAGTTCAAGGTAGACAAAAGTTTCGGTGCTGGTGACCCCAGGGGTAGCACGAATGGCGTTGGTGGCTTCAAGGAGCTCGCCTTCATCTCGCACCACGACTTCTGCAAGAAAATCATATGAACCTGCGGTAACGACAAGGTATTCAATGATGTCGAGGTTCTTTAACATTTGGGCAACTTCACTGGTTGCGCCAGTGGTGCGGATACCAATCATCGCCACTCGTTTGCGGCCAACCATGAGCGGGTTGGTTACTGCCACCACCTGAATGACGCCGGTATCGATAAGGCGTTGAACGCGCTGACGAGCAGCAGCTTCAGACAGACCAACGGCCGATGCGAGTTTGGTGTAGGGCATGCGGCCATCTACCTGAAGTTGCTCAATGATGAGTTGATCGACGCCGTCGATACGAATGCCAGCGGGGGTGGAGGGCACAGATGTCACCGAGACAGCGTATTGCGTGGGCGAGGAGAGAGACGAGTGGGTGTTACGCTTTGCGAACAATCTTTGGTGAATTTTTGGTGCTCGGGGGGCAATCGTTGTGAACAACTCAACATCTGAAGTCATTCACCTCGATCACGTGCGTAAGCAGTACGGTGCGTTCACCGCTGTAGAAGATGCCAACTTCTCTATTGGGCGCGGCGAGTTCTTTGCCATGCTGGGGCCATCGGGCTGTGGCAAAACCACAACATTGAAAATGATTGCGGGTTTCGAGCAGCCAACGAGCGGCAGTGTTTTTCTTGAAGGCGTGAACGTTTCTACTGTTCCGCCGTACAAGCGCAATGTCAACACCGTTTTTCAGCAGTATGCGCTGTTCCCGCATATGAGTGTTGCCGACAACATTGCCTTTGGCCCACGCAGCAAGAAACTCAACGAGTCAGAAGTAAAAAAGCGTGTGGGTGAAATGCTCGATGTGGTGCGCTTGGCGGAATTTGCCGACCGTCGTCCGAGCCAACTCTCGGGTGGTCAACAACAGCGTGTTGCGCTGGCTCGTGCTTTGGTGAACTACCCCAGTGCGCTTTTGCTCGATGAGCCTCTTGCAGCTCTCGACCTCAAACTCCGTGAGGCGATGCAAATTGAACTGAAGCGCATTCAACGAGAAGTGGAAATCACTTTCGTATTCGTCACTCACGACCAAGGCGAAGCGCTCACCATGAGCGATCGCATCGCAGTCATGAGCCAGGGTGTTGTTGAACAAATCGGCACACCAGTCGATATCTATAAGAAGCCCGAGTCGCTCTTTGTGGCTGGGTTTATTGGCTCAGCAAACCTTTTGCCGTCAACGGTCAGCCAGTTCGACTCAGCAGGTGGAACAGTGGTGCTGCAGGGCGGGGGAACAGTGACGGTGACCCGTGACAATGTGGCGAGCGACGTCACCTGGGCCACTGGTGAAGAAGTCACCGTCATGTTGCGCCCAGAACATCTTCATGTCACCGTTGAGCGCCCAGCAGGCGATGCCCTTCAGGCCGAAGTGACCGATGTGGTCTTTCAGGGGTCAGCTGTGCGTCTGGTTTTGCAGCTGGAGAACGGAACCGAGGTGACGGCAATAGTGGGTGGCGATGTCGCCCTGCCATTTTTGCGCCCGGGGGCTGCGGTGTGGCTCTCGTGGCTTGCGGCGTCACCGTATGTGCTCGACGGGTGGCCAGAACTCGCAGGAGCAACCACTACCAACCTGGAATCCATCGAAGCCGCTTTGTAAATGCTCATTTTCTGATTGATATCCACTAACGTTTTCCCTGTTCAGTCCATAGCCCTCTCACCAAAGAGAAGTGATAACCCACACAAAGAATCTGCAGCCTCGCTGTATGAATGAAGGAGCAACCATGAATACTCGCCGCACGACAACACCTAAGTCTGTTCAGGCATCACGACTCAATCGTCGTGACTTCCTCATCCGCGGTGGTCTCATGGGCGCTGGTGCCCTTTCCTTGCCGGCATTGCTCGCAGCATGTGGCAGCGATTCAGGTTCAACATCCGACACCGTTGGTGGTGGTGGAGGCGACGGTTCATTGTTCTTTGAAAACTGGCCTGGGTACATGGACGAAGAAACCATTGGCCTTTTCCAAACAGCATCTGGTATTTCTCTGAAGTACACCGAAGCTTTTAACGACAACAACGAGTACTTCGCAAAGATCCAGCCAGCGATGTCGAAGGGCAATGCAATTGAACCCGACATTTTGGCGCCAACATTTTGGATGGCGGCTCGCCTGTTGCAACTGGGTTGGGTGCAGAAACTTCCGAAAGCCGATATACCGAACTTCGTCAACTTGCGCGATGACTTGAGTGGGCAGTCGTGGGACAAGAACGATGAATACCACTTGCCTTACCAGTCGGGTATTGCTGGCATTGCCTACAACTCGAAAATTACGGGTCGTGAATTGAAGAGTGTTGCTGATCTCTTTGACCCCGCCTTCAAGGGCAAAATTGGCATGCTCACCGAAATGCGCGACACCATTGGCCTCATCTTGATGGGTGAAGGCAAGAAAATTGCCGACATCACGACCTTCGATCAAGCATCGGTGGCCTTCGACAAATTGGGGAAGGCAAAGAGCGAAGGCCAGATCCGCTCCTTCACCGGCAACGACTATGTCGACGACTTGAGTGCCGGCAACTTTGCAGCATGTGTTGCCTGGTCGGGCGACGTGTTGCAACTCACCAAAGACAACCCCGATGTGAAGTTCATCGTTCCTGAAGAGGGCGGCACGAGTTGGTACGACACCATGGTGTGGATGAAGGGTTCGGAAAATGGCGACGCTGTTGCCAAGTGGATGAACTTCCTCTACGACCCAGTGAACGCAGCGCGCTTGACTGCATTCGTTCAATACATCTCACCCGTGAAAGGTGTACAAGATGAATTGGTGAACATGGGCGGCGACAACGCGAAGCTCGCAGAAGATCCACTTCTTTTCCCCGATACTGCAACATTTAGCCGCTTGCAGAGCTGGGGTGCACTTGCCGAGGAAGAAGAAGCCAAGTTCGACGAGGCTTTTGCGTCCGTCACAGGCGCATAATCTCGCACTCAGTGACATCAGTCGTTTCTGCAGGAAGAAAATGGGGCGCATCTCTCTCATCGCGCCCTGAAAATGTTGGGCTTGGGGTCATGCTGGGCCTCGGCTTGGGTGCCGTTGCTCTTGCTGCGCAGTGGGTGAAGGGCCCAAGTTCGCTGCTCGTGGCTGTTGCCATGCTCACCATGGTGGTGGGTCTCATCTACATCGCATTTGCCGGAGGCATTGAAGCGCGAAAATCACTTGCTCCCTATGGGCTTTTGAAACCAGGAATGATTTGGCTGTGTCTTTTCTTTCTTGCGCCACTGTGGTCGATGGTGGTGATGTCGCTATCGAGCAAGGCGGGTCGTTTTGACTTCTTCCCCGATTTCACCTGGAACTTCGAGAACTACCGCATTGCATTAACAAAATTCAGGCCGCAGTTCATTCGTAGTTTTAGTTATGCCGCGATAGCGACGCTCCTCACCGTTGTCATTGGCTATCCACTCGCATATTTCATTGCGTTTCGTGGTGGAAAGTATCGCAACATTCTTTTAGGACTTGTTGTTGTTCCCTTTTTTACGTCGTATCTCATTCGTACATTGGCATGGAACAACATCCTCGCCGATGAAGGCCCAGTAGTTTCTCTCATCAACACACTGCAGCTGACGGGCGTTTTTGAATCGCTCAACATCATGCAAAATGGGAAGCTGATGAATACGCCAGCAGCAGTGATTGGTGGTCTCACCTATAACTTTTTGCCATTCATGGTATTGCCCATTTACGTGAGCCTTGAAAAAATAGATGTCCGCCTCGTCGATGCTGCGATGGACCTCTATTCATCGGCATCTCAAGCATTTCGCAAAGTGGTTTTGCCACTCTCTCTGCCTGGTCTCTTTGCAGGCGGACTATTGGTCTTTATTCCTGCAGCAGGCGACTTTGTGAACGCGCAGTTTCTGGGAAACCCGCAAACAACAATGATTGGTAACTCTATTCAAGACCAATTCTTGCGCCAGTTGAATTATCCCGTTGCATCGGCGATGTCGTTTGTCTTAATGATCATCATCACCATCATTGTTCTCATCTATACCAAATTCATGGGAACAGAAGATCTCGCATGAGTACGGCATTTAGCAAGAGGCAAAAAGCTGGCCAGCGTTTGGTCAACGTTGCTGCGGGTGCGGCGCTGCTCTATATCTTCATTCCCATTTTTGTCATCGTTCTCTTTTCCTTTAACGAACCAAAAGGGAAATACAACATCAAGTGGCAAAACTTCACTTTAGACAACTGGGCAAACCCGTTTGTAGAGAAAGAACTCACGAGTGCACTGTGGGTGAGCTTACGCATTGCGCTCATTGCAACAATTGTCTCCACCATTCTCGGAACCCTCATTGCGATGTCACTCAGCAGATACAAGTTCAAAGCGAGTGGTGCGGTGAACTTATTCCTGGTTTTGCCGCTCACAGCCCCTGAAATTGTTCTGGGTTCATCACTTGCAACGTTATTTCTCAACCGCAGCATCGATTTTGGCTACGCCACCATCATCATTGCGCACGTCATGTTTCAAATCTCCTTTGTGGCGGTCACGGTTCGCGCACGTATTCGCGGTTTCGACTGGACCCTCGAGCAAGCAGCGCAAGACCTTGGAGCAACTCCGTCGCGAGCATTTTGGAAAGTGACCTTTCCGCTCATTTTGCCGGGCATCATGGCAGCATCTTTGCTTTCCTTTGCATTGTCGGTCGACGACTTCATCATCACGTTCTTCAATGCGGGTTCGTTGGTCACCTTCCCTCTGCAAATCTTTGGTGCCTCTCGAGTAGAGATTTCTCCGCAAATCAACGTGCTTGCCAGCATGTTGCTCTTCGCCAGTGTGGCTCTCATGGCAGGTGCCATGATTCTTGGTCGCCGTCGTGAGCGGCGCCACTCCGGAACCCTCTCCAAATAGTTTTCACGCATGTCGTTTTCTCGTATAGCCGTTGAACCGAGCTCTTCGCCGCAGTGGGTGCGCGAAGCAGTTGTTGCAGGTGGCGGGGAACTTGCTGAAGTTTCTCAGGCAACAGGGCTGGTGTGGTCGGCAGCGTATTCAATCGATGCCCTCGACACCTTGTTGTTGGAAAACCCACACATCAATTGGGTGCAGTTGCCTTTTGCCGGCAGCGAAGCGTTCATGCACTTGGTGAACCACGACCGTGTATGGACCTGCGGCAAAGGCGTTTATGCCGAACCCGTGGCCGAGCATGCGTTGGGCTTGTTGTTGGCTGGTTTTCGTCATATTGGAAACTACGCACGCCAAAAAAGTTGGACTGGCCCAGTGGGGCAGAACTTGTTGGGTGCCAACATCACTATTTTGGGCGGTGGCGGTATCACCACATCGCTGGTGCGATTACTGGAACCCTTTCACTGCAACATCACGGTGGTGCGGTTATCTGCCGAGCCATTAGAAGGCGTGCATACGGTGGTGGGGCCCAAGCATCTTGTCGATGCCATTGTGGGCGCCGATGCGGTAGTGGTGGCCTTAGCGCTCACGCCCGACACCGAAGGAATTCTAGGTCGTCATGAATTTGAACTGATGGAAAAGCATGCTTGGGTGGTGAATGTGGGGAGAGGTCGACACATCGTGACCGATGATCTGGTGTGGGCACTGCAGGAAGGGGAAATTGGTGGCGCGGCACTCGACGTCACCAACCCTGAGCCATTACCAAATGAGCATTCGTTATGGTCGATGTCGAATTGCATCATCACGCCCCATATTGGAAACACTCCAGCCATGGCCGTGCCGCTGCTGTCGGCTCGCATTGCAGAAAATGTGCAACGTTATGTGGCTGGCGAGCCTTTAGTGGGTTGTATCGACCCTGAATTGGGCTATTGAAATTTTTCTGACCTAGCGTGTTGCAGTGGCTGGCTCTAAGAAAAGTTTGAATCATTATGAAGTTCTTGGCGCACGCCCCGATGCAAACTACGCCACTTTGCGCTCGGCCTATCGAAAAAAGATGCGGGCACTGCACCCCGATGCACAAAGTAGTCAAGTCAATCCTGAGGAAATTTCTGCTGTCTCGGCGGCGTGGGAAGTGTTGTCTCGCAGCGATCGTCGTCGTGACTACGACAAAACGTTGACTATTGGGCTCGGTGCATCTGACGTACAAACGGCACCGACGCCGATGCAGGTGTTTGAACCAGCAAGGTTCCCCTGGAAATTCGTTCTTCTCTTCATCGTTTGTGGGTCTCTTGTCGTGCTTGTTTTGTCTCTCTTTAGTTCTCCGCAACCTCCTGGTGCACCCGACAATGTTTTGCAGGGCGGGTCATGTGTCAACATCGATGCTGGCGGAGATGCATTTGAAGTGAACTGCGATCAGCCGCACATGGCCGTTGTAGAGAGGCTCGTTCCCTTCGACGCCGTCTGCCCCATGGACACTGAACTGCATCGTGATCGACAGGGAATGGGCAATGCGTGCGTCCGTCTAGTCAACGAGATGATGGTTTCGCCTTGATCTTCCTGATGGCTTTCCACAGATAAAATCGCACATAATGTATTGGCCGAGCCATTCCTTTTATTGGTGGCCTTGGAGGGCGATTGCTCTGATTGTAGTGATAACTGCTCCAGTCGGGGACTGGTTGATGAATATTCATTACCCGGAGGAGTGCAGGAATAATTGACGATTCCCGTTGTATTGATTCGTCGTAGTCAATAACGGTGATGTGGTTTTTGTAGGTCTGTTGAAAAATGTCAATCAGTGATGTGTAATCAACAAGCCATGAGTCCTTCTTGACATAAGCAAATGATGTCGGATCATTACTTAGCCGAAAGAAATCATTTCGGAGATGTTTTTTCCATGAGGTGAGAAAATCTCGTTTGTTTCGCAGAGTGAGAATGATCGTGGTGTTGTCAGGCGGAAAGAGTTTTGCAAGGCGACCGATTTCCTCTGAACTGCGCAGGAGGCAAAGCCCTTCGCATGAAATGAGAATGGGGGAATCGACCGATAATTCCTGAGCGATGTTGAGGCGAATATCTGCTGCCCACTCTTCCCATTCACCTGAATCTTGAGGAGGGAAAAACCCAAGTGCCATAGCTGGAGTCTCTTTATGGGGATCTAGGCAGATTGCCGCGATCTCGCGAGCATCGGGAAATTGGCCGTTGTACCAACGGACACCTGCATCGCGGGCGATGGCATCTTGATTGTCGAAAAACCAACGTTGGAATGAAGTGGTGCCGGTTTTGAGTGTGCCGATGTGAAGGAAGATTTGACCCATTCCTCACTTACCCTATTACACATTTCTCAGAGAGATTCAGTATCGATGAAGTCACAGAGTTGTCAGTCGTAGTACTAGCGTGATGACGTGTCACGCCTTTGCGAACGTCCCGGCTGCTCTGCGCCAGCTTCCGTTGCTTATGGCTTCAATACACAGATCCTTGCTGTATGGCTCAACGCGTATGACCCCAGCGAAAGTTTTGGTACCGGAATCTTGTGTCGGCGACATGCCAATGCCCTGGTAGTGCCCCGTGGGTGGCATATCGACGACAAACGCGAGAATATTCCACGGTTGTTTCTTGCCCCCGCTGGTGAAGTGACACTTGAAGACACGCCATCTCGAGGAATACGTCGCAAGGCACCCAGAGTGCAGCCACAGCTTTTTGCAAAAGAAAGCCAGGAGTCGCTCGACGATGCACCCATTGAAGATGAACCTTTGATGGAAGAAACACGCGCCATTCCTTGGTCTCCACAACTCGTTGCGGAAGCTGAAGTATCGGTAGTGGGCAACGATGAGCCAAAGAAAACTCCAGGTCTGCTCGATCGGGCCTTTGGCAATAAAGACCGCCGCGAAAAGTGATGCACGCATGAAGACAGAAGCCACTCTTACCGCTCCCACTTCCTTGACCGCTATTCGTCCGTTTGTCTCTGATCTTGGTGAATATGAGCGGTGGATGCCACTTGTTCATAAGGCAACAACTGCTGGGCCAGGTGCATGGGATGTTGAACTGCGGGCAAAACTCGGGCCATTTGCGCGATCGAAGCGTTTACGCATGGAACGCACCACCGATTCGCCTCAACTCATTGTGTTTGAGAGGCGTGAAAAAGATGGTCGCGAACATGCCCCGTGGCGTATGACATGCGTGCTCATAGAGAGCCGTGAAGAAATTACCTTGCGCGTTGAGTTGTTTTACGGTGGCACGCTGTGGACTGGTGGCCTACTGGAAAAAGTCTTGGTAGATCACATTGAAAGCGGACGAGAAAACCTCATGGCGCTGGTGTCGCGCTCTGGGCGCTAAACCTGCCATCTGGTCGCTTGAGTAATTCGAGTGGCCAAGAAAAACACTCGGTCAGTAGTTCACTGGAGAGCGTGGTGGCGAGTGGACCTTTGGCAATGACCTCTCCAGCCTTCAAGGCAAGAAGGTGTGTTATGCCGCGTGGTATTTCATCAACATGATGGGTAATGAGCGCAGTTGATATGTGTGGTGATTGTTGAATGGAGTCTTCCAGGGCATGAACAAGTTGTTCGCGACCACCAAGGTCGAGTCGGCCACTGGGCTCGTCGAGTAACACCAATGAAGGCTCATTCATG
>JBIKNT010000021.1:0-13894 GCA_044358465.1 Ilumatobacteraceae bacterium | reverse complement strand
TCTCAACAAATCGCATCGTCCCAATTACGTGCTATTGAGTTTGGTCGCACAGTTGTGCAAGTGGCACCCACAGGTTTTTCTGCATTTGTTTCCCCGAGTGGAAAAGTGTCGCAACGCTCAAGGGTGAGCGAGCGTCGCGTTGAGATTGCCGATATTGAATTGCGTTCCGGTCGCACTTGGTACTCGCATTTAGGCGATTCCCCCATCATCATTTATCTCCTCATTGGCTTTGCTTTTCTCCTGATTCGCCATCAGCGCACAGGCCACAGACACACCTCAGGCTGAGTGCACCTACCAGGCGGTAGCATGAGCCGCCTATGAAACCTTCGGCCGACCCCCATGGCCCGCTGCGTATCGCGTACCTCACCTACCGTGGCAAGCCCCACGTTGGTGGTCAAGGCGTGTACACCCGTCACCTCACCAAAGCGCTCGTCGACCTAGGTCACCATGTTGAAGTGTTTGGCGGACAGCCATACCCCATCCTCGACCCTCGCGTCCCCCTTCATCAGCTACCAAGCCTCGATATTTTTAACGACCAATACCCCGGTCGTTTTCCGGCATATTGGGAACTCAATAATCTGCCCAACATCGTTGAGGCTGCCCAGTTCCTTAAAGGTACTTTTGGAGAACCTAAGGCCTTCAGCATGCGCGCATACCGCGAACTGAAAAAGAGAGTGAACGATTTCGACTTGGTGCACGACAACCAGTGCCTGGGTACCGACATTCTTAAAATTGAAAAAATCATTCCCACCATCGTCACCTTGCATCACCCCATTACAAAAGATCGCAAGTTAGAGATGAGTCACACCAAGAGCCGCTACAAGCGATTCGGCATTGGTCGATGGTATTCATTTGTGGAAATGCAAGGCAAAGTTGCCTCGAAAATGCCACGCATTGTTGTGGTGAGTGAAAACTCCATCAACGACATCCACACCGATATGGGTGTAAGCAAAGACCGTATGCGTCTGGTGCCAGTGGGTGTTGACCCTGAGTTATTCCGTCCGCTTCCTGAAGTACAACGTAAACCCGGACAACTCATTACCACTGCATCTGCCGACGTCGCACTGAAAGGTCTCTCATACTTATTAGAAGCACTCGCGAAACTTCGCACCGAACGCGATGTACGACTCACCATTATTGGGAAACCAAAAGCAGGCCATAGCGCCGACCTCATTGCTTCACTTGGCCTCACCGATGCAATCGACTTTGTCTCTGGCGTCAGCGATGAGCGCATCGTAGAGCTATATGCAGAGGCTCAATTGGCTGTTGTTCCAAGCCTTTATGAAGGCTTTAGCCTCCCCGCTATTGAAGCAATGAGCACCGGAATTTGCCTTGTTGCTACCGATGGTGGCGCACTCCCTGAAGTCACAGGAACAGACGGCGAAACCGTCCTCCAGTGCCCTGCAGGCGATGCCGATGCTTTGGCTGCAGCAATTCGACGCGGCCTCGACGATGCAACCTTGCGTGAGCGCATTGGCCTTGCAGGTCGTGAGCGTGTTGCAAGCAGATGGAGTTGGAAGCATTGTGCACAACTCACCGTTGAGCAATACCGCGAAGTACTCGACATGCCACACAACCGCATCAGAAGACGAAGTGGTAAATAAAAATGCTTACCTTGAAATTTTCTGAACTTCAGTTGCAACCTGGACACCTGTTTCTCGATGCAGGAGCAGGTTTTGGTCGGCACGCATTTGAAGCTGCTCGCCTGGGCGCAAAGGTAGTCGCTCTCGACTACGCATCAGATGAAGTAGTGACTACTCGTAATACCTTTGCCGCAATGGCAGAGGCTGGCGAAATTTCAGCCGACCAATTTGTCGCATGCCTCCGTGGCGATGCAACACGACTTCCCTTTGCCGACAACACATTTGATCGCATTGTTACATCGGAAGTACTTGAACACATTCATGCCGATACGGCGGCAATTGCCGAGTTGTATCGTGTACTGAAACCAGGCGGAATACTCGGTGTCACCGTTCCCACATGGTGGCCAGAAAAAATCAACTGGATGCTTTCCGACGAGTACTACGCACCAAAATCGGTGGGTGGCCATGTTCGTATTTACAGCGCTACAGAGTTGAAAGCAAAACTACGTACAGCCGGACTCACCATCAAAAGTCAGCACCATGCACATGCGTTGCATAGCCCCTATTGGTGGCTGCGCTGTGCTGTTGGGCCACGCAACGAAGAGCACAAAGCCGTTCAGGCGTACAAGAAATTTCTCGAGTGGGACATTATGAAACGGCCTGTGTCCACCAAGTACGCAGAGCGCATTCTGAGCCCCATTCTGGGAAAAAGCTATGTGGTGTACTCCCAAAAGTCTCACGACCATGCGCGGGCAATATGAATCACACCATCAATATTCCCGGTGTCATTTCGCATGACGAACTCGCACTCACTGCTGAGTCAATTGCCAAGCTCCAACTTCCCAGCGGAATGATTCCGTGGAATACCGGCGGACACTGCGACCCCTGGAACCATGTGGAAACGGCAATGGCACTCGACACCCTTGGGTTGCATCACGAGGCGCGCCGCGCGTACGAATGGCTTGCCGATGTACAGCGCAGCGATGGTTCTTGGCACAACTACTACCACTCCGATGGGAGTGTGAAAGAAGCAAAACTCGATACCAACGTGTGCGCATACATGGCTGCAGGACTCTGGCATCACTGGCTGTGTACTGGCGACAAAAAGACTTTGCACTCACTTTGGCCAACAGCAAAAGCTGCGTTGCAGTGGGTGCTGTCCATGCGGCGCCCCAACGGAACCATTCTGTGGGCTAAAGAAGTCGATGAGTCCCCGTGGGACTACGCACTTCTCACTGGCTCGTGTTCTATTCGACACTCACTGCGTTGTGGTGCGATGGTTGCTGCACTTCTCGATGATCATGCCGATGTTTACCTACGCGCTGCCGACATCATCGACGATGTAGTGCGAACCGACTTGCATGCTTTTGAACCCAAAGAGCGTTTTGCTATGGACTGGTACTACCCCATTCTCACGGGGGCAAAAGAATCTGTTCAAGCAAAAGATCGCCTCGCGATGTTCTACGACACTTTCGTCATGGAAGGTCTTGGAGTGCGCTGTGTGAGCGATGAGCCCTGGGTTACTGCAGCCGAAACTGCTGAATGCTCGCTGTCTTACGCAGCAATTGGCGATTTTGATACAGCAAAAAAACTCTTGCTGTGGACCCGCCCACATCGCACCAGCGAAGGGTCGTATCTCACTGGCATTGTGCACCCACAACTCATCTCATTTCCAGAAGATGAATGCACTGCGTATACGGGTGCCGCAATTATCTTGGCTGCCGATGCCATCGCTGGCACTTCACCTGGTGCTCGACTTTTTATGCACGACGGTTTTTCCGATTAGGAAACCAGCACTTACCGTCGCTGCAAAACTCGCAAACTTCCCGTTGCACTAATTTCAACAAATTTTCCACTTGCGAGCGCGGGCAAGTAAATGTCTTCATACGGCGGACGCCCACCATCGGCTGGGTTGGGAAACACATCGTGAATTGCCAACAAACCACCCAGCATCACGTGTGGTGTCCAATATGCGTAGTCGGCGCGAGCGGGCTCAACACCGTGCCCGCCATCGATGAATAAGAAACTCAACGGCGTTGTCCAGCTTTGGGCAACCGTCGGTGAGTGCCCCACAACCGCTACCACTACATCATTGAGTTCAGCATCGGTAATGGTTCGTTGAAATGTGGGCAACGTATTGAGTCTGCCGGTATGTGCATCGACCAGCGTGACATCGTGCGACTCCCACCCTGGTTGGTTTTCTTCACTGCCTTGATGGTGGTCGACCGCAAAAAGAACACTGCTATTTTCGCGAGCAGCAGCACCCAACCAAATGGTGGACCTGCCGCAATACGACCCCACTTCAAGCATGGGTGCACGAGCAATGTGCGAAGCAAGCGAAACGGCAGCGTTGTACAACGCATCGCCCTCTTCTTCTGGCATGAACCCTTTTGCCGCCACTGCATGGCGACGCAGATTGGCGTGAATTACCAACGGTCCCAGTGCAAGATACTGTCGACTGGTGGTCGAGCAGCAGCTTTGAAATCGGTGCCTTTGGTGTAGGCCAACGGCGACAAGCACACTTGCTGCACGGTGTCGAAAGGAATCTCTAAGATGTCGGCAACTTGTTGCTCCATCATGAGGTGCACGGTGGTCCATGCGGTACCGAGGCCACGCGCACGTGCTGCCAACATGAATGACCACATGCCAGGCAAAATGTTTCCGAGCATCGATGCCGACATCATTGCTGGAGCACCGTCGAGGCGAGCGCCTTGTGTGCAACCAATGATGAGTGCTGGTGCTTCGCCCATGTGCTCACCCAAGAAGTCGGCTGAGTCGGCAGAACGCTTTTGCTGATCATTTGCACTGGCTTCGCCCTTATCGATGGAACCGATATACACACCGTCCATTGACTTGTACATGGAATAGCACTGTTGGTAGATATCGCCCACTGCTTTTCGTTTTGCAGCGTCTTTCACCACAATGAACCCCATGGTCATCATGTTGCTGCCCGAAGGTGACTGCATAGCTGCAGTTGCACACTCGCGGATGACATCGTCGGGAACTGGCTTCGAGAAATCGAGACGCTTACGTACTGCGCGCGTGGTGGACAAGAGCTCATCTGGGTTTAAAGGAAGTAATGACACAGACGAAATGGTAGCCCGTTTTTGACGCTACGCGAGAGGCAAAAGTGCATTTGCTCGGGCAACTTCTCCCAGCCAACGAGCACTTGGTTTAATGTGCCGCTCTTGTGTTTCCCGATTCACCCCAACAAGACCAAATGTTGGACCGTATCCATAGGCCCATTCAAAATTATCCAGCAGACTCCAGTACATGTACCCCTCCACCGGGATGCCGTCGGCAATACAACGCAAAACACAGCGCAATGCTTCTTCGACGTATTCAACACGCTCTTGGTCGTTTACGACCGCGATGCCGTTTTCGGTGACCATGATGGGCACCCCTCGTGTTTCGGTATAGGCACGACGAATGGTTGCTTCTAAAGCTTGAGGATAGTACTCGTAGCCCATGATGGTGAGCCGAGCATCGGGGTCTGGTTTCATCCGCCCTTGCGCGTTAAATCTTTCTCGCGTATAAGTTTGCACTCCAAAAAAATCATCACCAATTGCAGCTTCCAAGAAACATGTTTCAAGGCCATCGAAACCTTGTTGACGTTTTGCATGTGCCAGTGCAATTTCATCTGGGTTGTCAGATTGAGCATCAACTTGAAATTCCACCATTGCCAGCGTGAGCCCAATGGGCGCAGAAGAAATGGATTTCACTGCATCGCGTGATTTTGTGTGTGCGTCGCAGAAAACTGCATTGACAGCATCTCTTGATGATTTGCTGCGTTTGCCCGGGGGAAATTGACCAATGAGATATCCGATCGTGGACACCATGTTTGGTTCGTTAATTGTGCACCAACGCGCAACATCATTGCCGAGAAATTGAGCGACTTTTGCGCTGTAGCGCGCAAAAAGGTCTGCAGCGCGAGGGTTTTCCCAACCGCCTTGTGCAGCAAGCCACAGTGGTGTTGTGAAGTGATGCAAGGTCACGATGGGCTGCACCCCATTTTCCCAACACGAGGCAATGACACGTTTGTAATGTTGCAAAGCTGCCTGTGAAAACTCGCCTTCGGCTGGTTCTACACGCGACCACTCAATGCTGAAGCGATACGCCTGCAACCCCAGATCAGCAATGAGCTTGATGTCACTTGGGTAGAGGTGATACTGATCGCAACAGTCTCCGCTTGGTTCTATACACGGCGTATCAGCACGGTGTTCCCATTCCCACCAATCGTTGTTGGTGTTATTACCCTCCACTTGATGTGCAGCAGTGGCTGTGCCCCACAGAAACCCTTTGGGAAATGAAGTTTGAGTGTTTTCCATATGTGCATACTGTAGATCAGCATGACGAGTGACAATTTCTCAGAGATAAGCGGAGTTTTTTCCCTCAAAAAGTGGCAACATAGAGGTACATGACTTCCTCACTTAATGACCTAGTCGACCTGTTAGATCTCGAGCCTATTGAGGTCAATATTTTTCGTGGGAAATCACCTGACGAAAATCGCCAACGGGTGTTTGGTGGTCAAGTTGCTGGTCAGGCTCTTGTTGCAGCCGCACGCACGGTCGACGAGACCGACCGCCAAGTTCATTCACTTCACGCATACTTCTTGCGACCCGGAGACCCTGGCAAACCCATTTTGTACGAAGTAGACCGCCTTCGCGACGGCCGCAGTTTCACCACGCGCCGTGTGGTTGCCATTCAGCACGGCAAGGTCATTTTCAACTTGCAGGCGTCGTTTCACACCGTAGAGCCCGGGCCCGACCACCAAATCAAAGGTCCATCGGGTGTTCCCGACCCAGAGACACTCCCCGACTTCAAAGAGCGCATGGCGCCCTACAAAGACATCATCGGTGAGTGGTACGACCGCCCACGCCCCATCGACCTGCGCTACGTCGACTCCGACCCTTTCGCTCGTGAAGGAAACCCTTCGCTCGGGCAACGCGTATGGATGCGTGCCGACGGACGCCTCCCCGATGACCCTGTGTTGCACACGTGTATCGCAACCTATGCAAGCGATTTCACACTGCTCGATACCACCTTGTTGCCACACGGTCTCTCGTGGAATTCCAAGGGCGTACAAATGGCAAGCCTCGACCACGCCATGTGGTTTCATCGCCCGTTTCGCGCCGATGAGTGGATGCTCTACGACCAGTACTCCATTTCAACATCAAATGCACGTGGCCTTGCTGGTGGCTCCATTTACACTGCAAGTGGCGAACTCGCGGTGACTGTGATCCAAGAAGGACTCACACGCATCAATTACGATGCCTAAAAAACTGCTCATGCTCGGTGCGTTGCTAAGTGCAACATGCCTGCTTCAAGTTTTGCCAGTTGCGGCCAGCACAAACAAAACCAAACTTGTTCTTGTTACTCGCGCAAAGATGCCTGTTGACATTGCTACGCGCCTAAACGATTCCGCGCTATACATTGCTGAGCAAGATGGTCTTGTGCAGCGATTTGTCAAAGGCAAGAAAACCACTGCTCTAGACCTTCGGAAACGCACATCGGCAAGCGGAGAACGTGGGCTCCTTGGCATTGTGTTTCATCCCAATGGAAAATACATATACGTGAACTACACCAATCAGCAAGGAAATACTGAAGTGGTTCGCTATGCAATGACGGCAACAAACACTGCGAATGTTTCAACGCGCACTGTGCTGCTCACGGTGAAACAGCCATACGCCAACCACAATGGCGGTGGTCTCGCTTTTGGTCCAGAAGGTCGACTCTACGTTGGTACTGGCGACGGTGGTTCTGGTGGCGACCCAGAGCGAGTGGCATTAAAGATCAGTTCTCCATTAGGAAAAATTCTTTCACTTTCACCGACGGCAAAAAATGAGAAAACTAACGACATTGTTGTTTGGTCGCGCGGACTGCGTAACCCATGGCGCTTCGAGTTCGACTCGTCGAACAATTTGTGGATTGCAGATGTAGGGCAGAATATGTGGGAAGAAGTGAATGTTGCCTGGGCTGCACAAGGCGCAGGCAAAGACACCAGCTTCGGTTGGAGCGCTTGGGAAGGCAACACCCGTTACAACACCGACGAGCCAGCGCAGCCACATCAAAAGCCAGTTTTTACCTACAAACACGGAGATGCTGGTTGCTCTATTTCAGGTGGCACACGAGTTCGCGACCCACAACTACCTGCCTGGAAAGACTGGTTTGTTTTTGGTGACTATTGCAGTGGTCGCATTACTGCAATTTGGGTGAGTGGAGAAACCACACAGAAACAAGTCGTTGTGCAGCGCAACGTTGGGTCAATTACTGCGGTCCGTAGTACTGCTCAAGGAAAAGTTTTCGTGCTCACCTTAGATGGCAAGATTTTTCAACTTGTTCAACGCTAAGGACTAGCGGCGAGCACCCATGAACATGCTGCGCAACACTTGATAGTTCTCTACACAGTGTCCGGCACCAAGTACAACTGCTTCCAATGGCATTGGCGACATGCGCACAGGAACATCGGTTTCTTTTTCAATTCGTTGTGCAAGACCACGGAGCAACCCGCCACCCCCCACTAGGTACATGCCGCGCTGTAGGAAATCTTGTGCCATTTCTGGCGGCACTTTTGACAAGCAGCGAGTTACCGAGTTCACAATTTGAGACACCACTTCATCGATAGCAAAACGCACTTCTTCTGGGGTCAACATAATGTTTTTCGGGAGACCAGTAACAAGGTCACGCCCACGTACTTGCGCGCCACGCTCATTGGGCATTGGGGTGGCAGTTCCGATTTGAATTTTGATGTCTTCTGCAGTGCGCTCACCAATGGCAATACCGTGTTCGCGACGTACGTAGGTTTGGATTGCGGCATCGATATCGAAACTGCCCACGCGAATTGCTTCAAGAGTGACCACACCACCAAGTGAGATCACAGCGGTCTCGCTGGTGCCGCCGCCAATGTCGATGATCATGTTTCCTACAGGCTCATCGATGGGTAACTCGGCGCCAATTGCTGCTGCCATTGGTTGTTCAATGAGCTGCGCATCGGATGCACCTGCGCGACGCGTCGCGTCGGTGACCGCACGACGTTCTACTTCCGTAATTGCCGATGGCACACAAATCACTACTTTTGGTCGCGTAAAACGTGAAACGCCTACACGCTGCAACAACAAACGAATCATGCGCTCTGTGATATCGAAGTCGGTAATGGCGCCACCACGTAATGGCCGAACAGCCACGATGTAGCCCGGTGTACGACCAATCATGTTCCATGCTTCGTGGCCAGTTGCCAGCACCTCACCTGTTTTGCGGTTCACCGCAATGACTGAAGGTTCGTTGAGCACAATGCCTTTGCCCTTCATATATACAAGGGTGTTGGCGGTGCCAAGGTCTATTGCAAGGTCGCGTGCCATGGGTATTTCTAGTGTACGTCTTATTACAGGCGCGGTGAGCGACTCTGTCCAGAATCGTCATTTTTGATTTGACGAGCTACAACGTTGCGTCGAGCATCAGGAGATAGCGCGTCGATATGGCGCCGAAAATGATCGATGCCATCGTAAATTCCTGTCTTGCGATTTTCGCGCAAAAGTATGGTGCCGAGCGCTGCTGCACACAGCACTGCCAGAAAGGTAAAAATGTACATTGCTACTTGCATGTTGTTGTTACACACTTCCCATTGTGGGTGAAGAAACTTTCCCGATGTCTTGGCTGCGCGTTCCCCAATCGGAGCCACCTGCCCATTCTTCTTTTTTCCAAATGGGAACAGATGCCTTCAATGCATCAATACAAAACCGCGCCGCTTCGAAGGCCTCGGGGCGATGACCTGATGAGACACACACGATGACAGCACTATCACCCAGTTCAAGGTCACCGAGGCGGTGGATCATGGCTATGCGACCAATGCCAGTCCATGATTTTTGCGCTTCCTGCGCAATGGCACGCATGCGAACAATTGCCTGCTCTTCATAGGCCTCGTACGTTAACTTGCTCACTTCATCACGCCCGTCGGCATGATTGCGCATGGTGCCTGAAAAGAGAACCACCGCACCGCAGGTGGGCAAAATGCTCCATTCATACGCAGCAGCAACTGGCAGATCTTCATGTGTCACCGCGATCCAAAGTGAGGAGTCGACGGGGCCTTGCACGACTTCAGCGTACCTCTTTCGCCCAATCATCTCTGCGTCATGTGTTTCACTTCGACCAGGCATAACATCGCTCTATGGGTGAAAACGGAATGGGTGATAACCCCTTTGGCGGGTTGCCATTTTTTGGCGACATGATGAAAGCAATGGCTGGTCAAGGCCCCCTCAATTGGGACATCGCTCAGCAGTTTGCCGTCATGGGCACGTCAACTGAGGGAGGCCAACCCAACGTTGACCCCGCTGCTCGCATTGCCATGGAGCAACTCATTCCTATTGCCGTCATGCATGTGGGCGATGTGCTCGGCGACCCTGCACAACTCTCTTTGAGTCAGGCAAAATATGAATTCTGCACTCCTGCTCAGTGGTGCCACTCAACGCTCAATGCCTATAAACCACTTTTCAATGAGCTCGCTGCAGCTCTTGGCCAACCTGCTGCTACCGAGGCTGGTGCCCACTCCGACTTAGACCTTGAAAACTCCGACCCGATGTCGCAGATGATGCGCAACCTCGCAAGCATGATGGCTCCGTCGCTGCTGGGGATGACCATCGGCTCCATGATTGGACAGCTCGCACAAAAGGCTTTTGGCCAATACGACCTCCTGTTACCACGCAGCCCCGATAACACCATTTTGCTTGTGCCTGGCACAATCGATGACTTTGCAGAAAGTTGGAGTTTGCCTCATGCCGACATGCGGATGTGGGTGCTTATTCACGAACTTGCTGCTCATGCAGTTCTGCAAGTTCCTCATATTCGCCAAGCACTTTTGCAAGCAGTAGAACAGCACGTCAAAGCATTCCGCCCCGACCCCTCCGCAGCATTTGAACGAATGGCACATCTTGAGGTTGACGCCGATAACCCTATGGCTGCACTTCAACATGCTTTTTCGCAGCCTGAAATTATGCTCGGAGCTGTTATCTCACCCGAGCAAGAAGCCATGATGCCAGCACTCGATGCACTTCTTGCCACTCTTGTGGGTGTCATCGACTGGACCGTCGACACTGTTGCTCAGCGTGTTTTGGGTGGAGCAGGCGCCATCGCAGAAGCCGTTCGCCGGCGCCGCATTGAAGAGTCGCCTGCCGATGTCTTTGTAGAACATCTCCTCGGCGTGCGTTACACCCGCGCAGTGGTGACGCGAGGGAAAAGTTTTGTAGCCGGAGTCATTGAACGCAGTTCACCTGAAATGCTCTTGGGCATTCTTGCAAACCCATCGGCTCTCCCTACCCCCGCCGAGGTCGACGCCCCAGGCCTATGGCTTGCCCGCCTTGAATGCGAATAGAAAACCGACCCCACATCACAAAGATCAACATTCCTAGCGCTGTTGTAATTCCCACGAGTGCGAAACCGACATCGCCAGAGATCCGGAAAAGTACCGGTATCAACCCCGCCAACACCCACGCCAGTTGATTCTGAGTTTCAAATACAGCAAACGCTCGGGCTCGGTTGACATCGGGTGCATCGCTTTGCACAACCGACTCAAAGGCGAGTCGACAAATAGCTGCTGCACAGTTCACGGAGGCAGCCAAAATGACTCCTCCCGTGACTCCCCCAACATACGTGGTGAAGAAACCAACAATTGTCAGCGTCAACAACGCCGACAGCATCATGGTTTCTTCATGCAACTTACGACGCAACATTGGCGACAACGCGTTGCCTGCCATCGTTGCAAGCGTCGACAGTGCCACCGCAAAACCAAACCACACCGTTCCTGCTTTCTGGTCGCGCAACCAAAATGCAAGATGAAAAAACATGAACCCCACGAGACCGCGCATCAGCCACATCGTTCGCGAAGCGCGCAGCAATCGCGGAGAATGTAGTTCCTCTCGCTCGGCTTGTGTTGGTGGGGCTTGCGATACCCGCTCACCTCGGGGCAGTTGTGTTGCCGACACCACAGCACCAATAAAGAAAACGACGGAAAGAAACAACGGTGCATTGTCAGATAGCAGTTGCAGCAAACCAGCAGGAATGGCGACGGCAAAGCCCACAACGCCAGCTAAAAGACCGAGCCGGCTATTGGCCTCTACCAGATCGGACTCTGATTTCACCACGGTGGGAACCAAAGCCGACTTCGAAACGGAGTAGGTCTTCGACAGCACCATTGCCGCAAAGGCAAGAGGAAAAAGAGTGAGCGAATCGATGCGACCAATCATGAGAAGGGTCACAATTGCCCTGCCTGAGGCCGCAAGGCATACAACGAGTCGTCTGCCGCCTTTCATGCGGTCGATGACGGGCCCGATGAGTGGCGACACCACAGCAAATGGCGCCAAACTCAGCGCAAGGAAGAGCACAACTTTCCCACGAGCCGCATCGGGGCTCATTGACAAGAAAAGAGAATTGGCAAGTGCCACCGTCATTGCGGCTTCACCTGCGGTCATGAGGACATGAGTTCGCGCGAGCAAGAAAAACAATGGTCGTGGGGGCAGACCAATTGAGCCAGCACTTTTAGTTGGGCGACCTCTGCTCACCATGCCATGTTAGGCACACAGCGCCGCCGCAGTGAGTTAGCTACGGCTGCGTTCGAACTTGTAACCAAGACCACGAATGGTGATGATTTTGTCGGGGTTCGCAGGGTCTGACTCTATTTTTGCCCGCAGGCGTTTAATGTGCACGTCGAGTGTTTTGGTGTCACCCACATAGTCATTCCCCCACACGCGGTCGATGAGAGTTTCACGAGGCAATACACGACCTGCGTTTGCTAATAGCAAATGCAGTAATTCAAATTCCTTGAGCGGAAGGGATGTTTTTTCACCACGAATGACCACTTCATGCTGCTCTGGGTCGAGTGTGATGTCACCCACTTGCAATGCACCTTCTGTGAGTTCGCCAGCGCGGTCAAGAGGAGCACGACGCATGACCGCACGCATACGCGCCACTAGTTCACGAAGGCGGTAGGGCTTGGTGATGTAATCGTCGGCCCCCACTTCAAGACCAACCACTGTGTCTATTTCTGCAGCCTTAGCAGTCACCATAATGATGGGCACTTGTGATTTTTTGCGCAACTGCCGGCACACGTCGATGCCCGATACTTTTGGCAACATCACATCGAGAAGAATGATGTCGGGCTGAACACGATCGAACATATCGAGTGCTTCTAAGCCATCACGGGCAACTTCAACACGAAAGCCTTCTTTTTTCAGACCAACGAGTAGAGCATCGACAAATGATTCTTCGTCTTCAACGACGAGAACGGTATGGGAAGTAGTGGAGGCGTTCATATGTTGTTCACTGCAGTATTACCGCTAGGACGTAAAAGAGTGAGCACGAACGTTGAACCTTCACCTTCTTGTGAGGTGACGTTCACCGAACCGCCATGATTGTTCATCACATGACGCACAATGGAGAGCCCAAGCCCCGTTCCTCCCGTACCCCGACTGCGGGCTCGGTCGACCCGGTAGAAACGCTCAAAAATGCGGTCGATATCGCTTTGAGGTATTCCAATACCTTCATCGCTCACCGAAACATCGACTGTTTCTTCGAGTGGAGACACGCGAACGGTGACCTTGTCGCCCTTTTCGCTGTACTTCACTGCATTGTCGATGAGATTTGAAACGGCTGAGACCAACTGGAGCCGATCGCCTTTCACCACACAATCGTCTTCGGGGAGTTGCGAAACAATACCGATGCCCGCCTGAGCCGCAAAGTAGGCCATTCGGTCTATCGACTCTGCAATTACTGAGAAAATACTTACAGGCTCGGGGATCACTGAACCATCGAGTTCAATGCGTGACAACTCGAGTAAGTCATCAATGGTTTTAGCCATACGGTTGGACTCTTTCACCATTTTTGATGAAAGTCGATGGATGACTTTCAGATCGTCTTCATCACGAATGGTGTCGGCGAGAATAGACAAAGCTCCTACTGGAGTTTTCAATTCATGACTGATATTTGCCACAAAATCTGTGCGTACAGCATCGATTCGTGTTCGTTCCGAAATATCTTCAATGATCGCAATGGACTTTGAGCCCTCAAGCGGCATCGCCTCAATAACCAATGTTCGTGGTGGGGGTCCGAATAACTCAAGAGTCTCGCGCACAACTGAACCAGTTGCACGAGATTTCTTGATCATTCGCTCAACAGCTTCGTCAACCAGCACGTCGATATGTCGCAAAACTCCCACACCTGCAGCAATGTGATTGTCTAAAACAATGCTTCCTTGTTCATCGGTCACAACAACTCCAAGTGGAATTGCATTCAGTACAGAATTGAGTTCCGCAATATGAACCTCT
>JBIKNT010000151.1:0-4338 GCA_044358465.1 Ilumatobacteraceae bacterium | reverse complement strand
ACAAAAACCCATCACGTCTTCTTGTGTGAGCTTTTGTCCATCGCGCTCAACAGTAAGCAAGCGAGTCAGCAAGTCGTCGGGGGCATCTCCGCCAGACTCAATGAGAGCAGCACGAGTTTTTACATGCGGCCAAAAATATTCACCAAAGCTCTTATACGCCTGCGCCGTGACGTCGCCCATGCGACCATCAACTGCCGACACCGCTTCAGCCATGGGCAAGACCCACTGGCGAAACTTTTCAATATCGGCGACAGGAGTACCGAGTAGCCAACACATAATGGTGAGCGGTATGGGCATTCCCACTCCGCGAATAAGGTCGCCTGCGTTGCCTTCTGTTGATGCGAATTTCGCAACCACATCTTTTACTAATACCTCAATGTCTCCACGCATCTCTTCAATTGCCGATGGCTTGAAGATCTTCGTAATTGCCAAACGATCCGTCGTGTGCTTCGGAGGGTCAACCGATACCAGCACTCCGCCTCCGTGATACGCAAGGCCCGGGCCAAACTTGCTCTTCCACACATCGCTATCGCGCAACACAGCCGCTACGTCGGCATTTTGTGACACTACGAAAAATGGCGCCGGCAAATCGGCATGAGCAACTGGGCACTGACCACGCAATTGCTCAAAATATTCTGCTGGCCGCTCTTGAAAATCGTGCGAATCCAAACTGAAATCAACAGACATAAGCCCCCTTTGTGCCTGCTTCAACAGTACCGAGCAGACCGAGCCCATCTACTTGTCAGAGAAATACCCAGCAGTCTCTGCCACGCGGGCCAAGCACAAGATTTCATCTAATAGTTGAGCAGGCACTTGCCCCTCAGACGCTCCTTCTTCGGCGCTCGGCATGACGAGGAGCGACTCAATATCTTCCGTAAGTCGCGGCATCCGCATGGAATGCGCAAACTGTTGAGCAGCCGCGCTTGGCGTGAATGCCGTGCCGGCATGGGTTGCCTTCAACACACCGCACTCCAGTTCATACACAATGTCGCCAGCTTGAATGGTGAGTAATGGCTGTTGGCGCAACATGGTTGCCTGGCGGTGCCGACGCAAAATGGTGTTGATGGTCTGAATACGATCACGAACGAGAGCCGCATCTTCAAATTGCCGAGCTGCAGAGTGTGCTTTCATTTTCTCGTCGAGCAGTTCTAATACATGTGTCGACTCTTGCCTGAGGTGATCGGCCACTGTCTGCACAATTGCGGCGTAACTCACCGGGTCGGCCGACCCCGAACACGGGCACTGCGCAAGCCCTAGTTGCGCAGCAGAACATACTGGAGCATCGGGTGAGGCAACATAGTTACGCCCCATGCGCACGGTGCAACGCCGCAGTGGCACTACCGATTCAATGGCCTCAATCATTTCCCTCGCCATTTTGCGCGTAGAGATAGGCCCTACTGAAATGCCTTTTGCAGAAGGCACCTTGGTGACCACAAGTCGTGGCCATTCTTCATCGGTCGTCAGGCGCACATAGCAGTACTTCTCACTGCGTGTTCCCACGAAGTTGTACCGCGGACGCAACTTGCCAATGAGGCGTATCTCCAGAACCTCAGCCGTTACAGGGTCGGGGGTTTCAATGAAGTGCACACCCTTCACCAACTTCAGTAGTGCTCCCACCTTTTTACGCGTCTCGCCCGCACCAAAGTAACTACGTACTCGGCTACGCAAGTTGGTGGCCTTTCCTATGTAGAGAATTTTTCCGCCGTCATCAACAAACATATACACGCCTGGCGTGCGTGGCAGATCTTGAGTGAGCGATAACTTTGCCGACTCAGGGTGTGCACTCAACGACGGAAGCATCATTAAGTCATCGAGCGTGACCACGTTGAAGCCAGAAGCTCGCTCAATGAGGTAGTGCAAGAGGTCGCCAGTGGCAAGAACATCATTGATAGCTCGGTGTGATGGTTGATTCTTGAGACGCAAACTTGCCGCCAAGGTTGCCAACTTGCAATTAGGAACTTCTGAGCCCACCAAGCGCCGCGCAAGTGAAACTGTGTCAATAACCATGTTGTTCAGCGTTGATCTGCCGTCTTCAATGAGTGCCGCATTAATAAAGCCCACGTCGAACCGCGCGTTATGAGCAACAACCACTGATGTTCCAATGAACTCAAGCAGTTCAGGCAACACCTCTTCTATTGGAGGTGCGTTGTGCACCATGGTGTCGCTGATGCCCGTGAGCAACACAATGTACGGAGGAATGGCGTGCCCAGGGTTAATGAGTGTGTTGAATCGCGCTACTTCCTCGCCACCCACATACTTCACTGCACCAATTTCCGTAATGCCACCATTCTTGGCTGAAGAGCCAGTGGTTTCAAGGTCGAGGACGCAAAAGTAAACATCTTGCAGGGGCAAACTCAGAAGTTCTTCAACCGCGGCAAGCATCGATGAAACCCTAGCCAAAGGAGCGGATTGGACGCGTACGTATCGCCTTCATACCGATAGCAGCATCAGGAACACGCCACTTTTCCCTATCGAATTCCTGCCCGTCTTTGAAATTCACCGTCCACGCATTGTTGAGGTCGTACTCACTTGAGGTCCAGTAAAAGCTCTTCCCCAAGTTCCCTAGGCGTGGAGTTGCTGTGCCCAAAGTGCGATACACCAAGCGCAACTCTTCTTTCGATGGCAAATACCAGTCGTTATACCCGCCAAAGACCAACGTGCTTGCATACCTTGCTGGGTAGTTCCCGCCGCGATACCTCTGCACAATTTTTGACGTGTTAGCTTCCCCCATTCCAAAGGCTTTGGCGAGCACCCGCTGTACTTTTGCCGACGCGCTTGCAGTACCTATATATAGAGGTGTCTGCTTGTCGTTGAAGGTCAGTGGTTTCCAAGGAATACCTGCCACTTCAGTTTCTACCGGACCCACTTCAAAATATCTGTCGCCACTACTCCGTGGCCCCGCATCGTAAAAGACAATCCCTCCCGCCGGGCCAGTATCGCCCACGGCACACGGCCCCTCATTGGTACAAGAACTTCCCGTTAGTGAAGTGGTTGAGGCAGTGGGCTTCACCCCTACACCCGCAGGGAACGACCTCATGGCTACGAGACGAAAAGGCAACGAAGGAAAACTTGACCCTATATGCACTTGGCTTTTACGCAGTTGCTTGTTGCCATTGCTCTGGCCCACTTTGTTTTCATCGGTGAATTGCGTGCCGTCTTGAAAGAGTTGATACCACGCATACTTCGCCGAGTTCTCAGACGACGTCCAGTACGGCATCGGCAATACTTTTGGCGCGCCCACAGTAACGCTCGCGTTATAGACCACATCAAGTTCGTCACGTGAGGGAAGAAACCAATCACTCTTTCCATTCGCCGAGTAATCATCTACAAACTTCGCTGCGTATTTACCTTCACCATTTTGTAAAACAATTGCGATCGTGTTTTCGCGGCCCCACCCAATGCCTTGTCGCAAAATGTTCTCGCCAACATAAACAGATTCTGCTGATTTGAGCGACCACGGCAATCCGCGCCCTTTAGTGATGGGTGAAGCTTCGAGGTACCGACCCCACCATTTCACTTCGCCAGCGTCGTACACCACTGTTCCACCACCTGGACCTACGTCTCCTACCTTGCAAGCGCCACCTAGTGCACACAATCGAGATGATGCAGTTACCGGAACCGCAGTTGCCGCAAGACTTAATGTGCTCACCAGCACCGCAAGACAACACCTCAAACGCATGAGACAGTTTTAGTACACACTTACCGAAATTTTGCGACGGAGTGGCAGACGAAGCCGTTGGTAGGCAGACATCACATACTTGTGGTGTAGTTCTCGTGATACGGCCTGTCTGTAAACTCAACACACAAAGTCGATGTGTATGCACCTGAACACGCAGCCCAGGTTCCACTGGAAATAGTCCAGTTACTTGGCGCAGAGCTCACAACGGTATTGAAGTCATGGTTCAGAAGTTGCTCACTCGACGTGCCATTCGACTTGGTGGCGACAAGGCTCACATAGTCAACAACCGCACCGTAGTTGCCACCCCAAAATTCGAAGTCTCTTCCATTCACTTCAACTGTGATGCGCCCAATTTGCGACCATGTCACTCCCCCTTGAAGTGTCACCGATGCTGGCGTGATGGCACAAGAGAAAGTTTGATAGGAGTCGGTCAGCGGCGCGTGTGGACATTCAACTCGAGCAGCAAGAACGTCACCACCACTGTTGTATAGGTTGACAAAAACAGATAGTGGGTCTGGCCCCTGCGCAGCATTCCTCGCTTTGAAAGAAATGGTCTGAGATGCGGTATTCGCCATATCAGACACGACCACCTGTTGGTAAATCATGCTATCCACGTAGGAGAACGCGACATGACCGTTATTGGCTGCCCCTGCTGAAGT
>JBIKNT010000020.1:0-13951 GCA_044358465.1 Ilumatobacteraceae bacterium | reverse complement strand
TCAAAAAAGATCTTCGTGTTACAGGCAGTGGCGAAAGCCTCAACCAGACACTAGAAAAAGCAGGTCGTGTCGACGACTTCTTCCAGCTCGGAATGTTGATGTGCCGCGATGCACTTGAGCGTCAAGAAAGTTGTGGCGGTCACTTCCGTTCGGAATACCAAACAGAAGAAGGCGAAGCATTGCGTGACGACGACAAGTTCTGTCACGTAGCTGCCTGGGAATGGTCGGGCGATCCAATGACCGCAAAACGCAACGTTGAAGAACTCGAATTTGAAAATGTCCACCTCGCAACACGGAGCTACAAGTGAGTAATCATCTCAAGGACATCATCCTTAAAATTTGGCGTCAAAATGGTCCGAAAGACTCAGGTCATTTCGAAACATACAAAGTTGACGAAATCAGTGACGAAGCATCGTTTCTTGAAATGCTTGACTACTTAAATGAGCAACTCATTACCGATGGCAAAGAAGCCATTGTTTTCGACCACGACTGTCGTGAAGGCATTTGTGGCACATGTTCACTCATGATCAATGGTCAAGCCCACGGCCCAGAGCGCAGCACTGCCACATGCCAGTTGCATATGCGTAAGTTCTCGAGCGGTGCGGAAATTGTTATTGAGCCATGGCGCGCAGCAGCATTCCCCATCATCAAAGACCTCATGGTCGACCGTTCTGCTTTCGACCGCATCATTGAGTCGGGTGGCTTTATCACTTCCGTCACCGGTGGTGCTCCCGACGCAAACCTCATTCCTATTCCAAAGCCTGTAGCCGACTCTGCAATGGACTCTGCTGCGTGCATTGGCTGTGGTGCATGTGTTGCTGCGTGTCCGAACGGTGCCGCCAACCTGTTTACCTCAGCAAAAATTGCACACCTCAACCTGCTTCCACAAGGCCAGGCTGAGCGTTACAAGCGCGCAGAGTCGATGATTGAAAAAATGGATGAATATTTCGGTTCATGCACAAACCACGGTGAATGTGAAGCTGCATGTCCGAAGGAAATTTCCATCGACGTCATTGCTCTGGCAAATGCCGATTATCGCAAGGCAAAACTTAAGAACAGGAAATTCATTAGCCGAATATAGTGGGCTAACGTGAGGCTATGACCCTCAATGTTGCGCCTGCTCATTTGCCCACCACGCTCGGTGGGCTTCGTGCATCGGGCTGGATCTCGCGTCCAGTCAAAGAAGAACTGCGGCGTAATGCCATTGCAAAAATTGCAGCAGGTGAACCTTTATTCGCCGGCGTGATGGGCTATGAAAACACCGTCATGCCGCAGTTAGAAAACGCACTTCTTGCCGGGCACGATGTGGTGTTTCTTGGTGAGCGTGGGCAAGCAAAGTCGCGCATCATTCGTTCGCTCACTGGTTTGCTCGATGAATGGATGCCCATCATTGAAGGCAGTGAAATTAACGACGACCCTTATGCTCCCGTCTCGCGTCATGCACGTGACCTCGTAGAAGAGCTCGGTGAATCAACCCCCATTGCATGGGTGCACCACTCAGAACGTTTCGGCGAAAAACTTGCCACACCCGATACGTCAATTGCCGACCTCATTGGAGAAGTTGACCCCATCAAAGTTGCTGAAGGTCGTTACTTGAGTGACGAACTCACTTTGCATTACGGCTTGGTGCCGCGTACGAATCGTGGAATTTTTGCCATCAACGAATTGCCAGACCTTGCTGAGCGTATTCAAGTGGGCTTGTTGAACGTATTGGAAGAACGCGATGTGCAAATTCGTGGTTACAAAATTCGCCTTCCACTCGATGTGATGTTGGTGGCATCGGCTAACCCCGATGACTACACGAACCGCGGCCGCATTATTACTCCATTGAAAGATCGTTTCGGAAGTCAAATACGCACGCATTACCCGCTTGAAGTGGCAACGGAAGTTGCCATTATCGAGCAAGAGTCTCGGCCCGCCAGCATTGGCGATGTAGAGGTGGTGGTTCCTGACTTCATGAAGGAAGTCATTGCAACGTTCAGCCATCTTGCGCGACAAAGCAATCACATCAGCCAACGCAGTGGTGTGAGTGTTCGTTTATCGGTGAGCAACTACGAAATCATGTGCGCCAATGCTGTGCGCCGTGCATTGCGAGCTGGTGAAACAAATGTTGCGCCACGTGTGAGCGACTTAGAAGCACTTGCTGCATCTACATCTGGCAAAGTGGAAATTGAATCTCTTGAAGACGGTCGTGAAGGCGTCATTCTTGAGCAAATCGTCAAAGCAGCGGTTTTGCAGGTCTACAAACGTCTTGCCACACCAGCAACTGTGCACATCGACAAAGTGAATGAAATTCTTGCTGCGTTTGAATCGGGCACGCTTGCCCATGCCGGTGAAGACATCACCTCGGCGCAACTTGTGCAGTTGTTATCCGAGATTCCTGCATTGAAGTCGGTAGTGGAAGTTTTTGTAGGCACTAGTGCAACTCCAGCAGTGCAAGCGAGTGGCGTGGAGTTTGTGCTTGAGGGTCTGCATCTCTCGAAGCGATTAAACAAAGATGCTTCGGGAGTGCGTGCGACGTATCGAGCCAAAGCATGAGCAGTCGGTTCATTGCATGAAGAACCTCATCATTACTGGCGGCTGGGCACACGAGTTCTCTGACAGTGCTGTCGTTCTTGGCAAGGTGCTGGCGGCGCAACCTGTTAATGGCGAAGTGGTTGATTCCACGATTGCTGATGGCATCGAGAACGCAATTCACGCATTGCAAACAGATCACTTTGATGTAGTCACTGTGTATGCGTGCTGGTTCACCATGACCGACGAGCGCTATACGCCTGAACAGCGCGCACAATGGGCTCGTACCACCCCTGTTGAGATGCGTGAAGCTATTGCGGCACATGTCAAGAGGGGCGGTGGGTTACTTGTGTTGCACACGGGCATCATTTGCTTCACCGACTGGCCAGAGTGGCCGCAATACCTGGGAGGTAGCTGGAACTGGGGCTCGTCGTGGCACCCTGCAGTTGAGGTATTTGCCGCACGTTGGGCAAGTTCATTGCGCGCACCGCAAGGACACCCCATCGTGCATGACCTTGGTGAAATTGTGGTGGAAGATGAGCGGTACTGCGAACTGGGCGTTGGCCCACAAGCGCAGGTACTCCTCGAGTCTGACGGGCCAGAGGGTGTTCAACCGTCGATGTGGACGCATGAACGCGACGCCGGACGTGCGGTTTTTAGCTCGCTCGGGCACGACCACCGGTCACTCAATAATCTTCAGCACGGTCGGCTCCTACGCCGCAGCATCGCATGGGCAGGGCAACTTCCCGACACCGTTGTACGAGAGGTGCAATAAGCAACTACCATTCAGACGTCTGTTACAACAGGGGGAATTGAATGTCGTTAGTTGGAGCACGTGTACTTCGTAAAGAAGATCCAAATCTCATTACCGGAAATGGGCAATATGTCGACGACCTGCAACCCGCAGGTTGCACATCAATGGTGTTTGTTCGCTCAACCGAAGCCCATGCGAAAATCCGGGCAATAGACACCGCTGAAGCACTGGCATTGCCAGGCGTGCTTGCTGTGTGGACCTCAGCAAATATCGCTCAGCTGGCAAACTGCCCCGGCGGGCTACCAGGCCTCGACCAACCGTTGCTCGCAAAAGATGTTGTTCGTTTTGTCGGTGAAGGTGTTGCCGTTGTTGTGGCAACCGATCGATATATCGCCGCCGACGCAGCCGAACTCATTGTGGTCGACTACGAACCGCTTCCCGCAGTGGCAAGTTTGAGTGCAGCAATGGCGCCAGGTGCTGTGGTGCTCCACGAAGCTCTTGGTGGAAACACTGTGCACTTCCAAGATTTTGAGAATCCGCTCGATGATGTTTTTGCAGCAGCACCTCGCACCGCATCGCTCCACATTGTGAACAACCGTTGTGCACCTACACCTATTGAGCCCAACGTGTGTCTTGCCGATTGGGGTCGTAGTGGCCTCACGTTGTGGGCAGCGTTTCAAGCACCGCACCACTTGCGCAACACCATTGCTCAGTACTTTGGCATTCCACAAGACTCCACTCGCGTCGTTGCTCCCGACGTAGGCGGAGGCTTTGGTGCCAAAATTAACTTCGTTCCGGAGTTCTTCTTAACGGCATTGCTCTCGAAAGAAATTGGCAGGCCAGTGAAGTACACGCAAACACGCAGCGAGTGCTTGGTAGCAATGTTGCATGGCCGTGCTCAAGAGCACGATGCAAGTGTTGCATTCGACAATGATGGGCGCATTTTGGCCTTGAAGTTGTCGGTGACTCAAGATCAAGGTGCCTACCCCAACGGAACCGGCATGGGTCTTCCTGTTCTCACCACCGCAATGGCTGCTGGTTGCTATCGCATTCCTGCTGTTGCTATTTCATGGCGAAATGTTGTTACCAACACCACACCTGTTGCTGCATACCGTGGTGCTGGTCGCCCAGAAGCGTCGTACACCATCGAGCGCCTCATCGATCTCATTGCCGATGAAACAGGTGTTGACCCAGTAGAAGTGCGTCGTCGCAACTTTATTCCTGCTGATGCATTTCCTTATGCAACGCATAGCCCGCTTGCTATGTACGACAGCGGCAACTTTGCAGGAGCACTCGATGAGTTGCTGAAGCATGTGAAGTACGACGAATTGAAAAAAGAACAAGAAAAGCGTCGTCAAGATCCTGCTGCAAAACTTCTCGGAATTGGTTTTGCTTCGTGGCTAGAAATTGCTGGGTTCGGCCCTCCAGGGTCACTTGAAGCTTTTGGTCATCTCGCATCGTGGGAATCGGCCCAAGTGCGAATTCAACCAGACGGCAGCGCCATTATTTTCACTGGCGCATCGCCCCACGGGCAAGGAACAGTTACCACTTATGCCCAAATTGCAGCCGACGAACTCGGTATCGATTTCGATCGCATCAGCGTGAAGCACGGCGATACAGCAGTTGTTCCACAAGGTATTGGAACCATGGGTTCACGTGCGGTTGCAGTTGGTGGCGAAGGCGTAAAAACGGCAAGTGGTCGTGTGTATGAAAATGCAAAACGTATTGCTGCACATTTGTTGGAAGCAAGCGCTGAAGACATTGTCATCGAAGATGAAAAATTCTTCGTGAAAGGCACGCCTGCTCGCAGTGTTCCATGGAGTGAGGTTGCTTGGAAGAGTTTCCAACCACTGGAACTTCCCGGTGGCATGGAACCCGGCGGACTCGACTCCACAGTGTTCCAGCAAGTTCCGAACTTCAGTTTCCCTTCTGGCGCATATTGCTGTGTCGTAGAAATCGATCGCGAAACTGGCGGAGTCAATATTGTCAACATGTACCTCGTTGACGACTGCGGAACAGTAATCAACCCACTCTTGGTAGAAGGCCAAGTGCATGGTGGCGTAGCGCAAGGCATCGCACAGGCACTGTTTGAACACATGCTCTACGACCCCAGTGGTGTGCCACGCACGTCAACGCTCATGGACTATCTCGTCCCTGCAGCATCAGACCTGCCTGGGTACGTCACCGGGCGTACCAACACACCCAACCCCAGCAACACACTGGGCGCCAAGGGCGTTGGTGAGTCGGGTTCAGTTGGCGCACCGCCAGCAGTGGTCAATGCGGTTGTCGATGCACTCAGCCATCTTGGCGTGAAGCACATCGATATGCCAGTAACACCAATCAAAGTTTGGAACATTTTAGAAGGGGCAAAGTGATGACTATTCGTACTTCAATCACTGTTAACGGCAAAGAAACTTCACGCGAAGTAGAAGCTCGCACGCTTCTCGTTCACTATCTACGTGAAGAGCTCAGCCTCACCGGTACACATGTTGGCTGCGATACTTCAAACTGTGGAGCATGCACTGTTCTTCTCGATGGGGAAGCAGTGAAGTCGTGCACCCTCCTTGCAGCACAAGTGCACGACTGTAATGTCACCACCATTGAAGGTGCCGCTCAGGCCGATGGGTCTTTTAGCCCAGTGCAAGAAGGGTTCCGTCAAGAGCACGGCTTGCAATGTGGCTATTGCACGCCAGGCATGATCATGGCGTCCACTGCTTTGTTGTCAGAGAACCCCAATCCATCGGAAGAAGAAATTCGCCACGCGCTCGAAGGCAACCTCTGCCGCTGCACGGGCTACGAAATGATTGTTAATGCAGTGCGTTGGGCTGCGGAACATCCAAACTTCACATCAGGAGGTGCCAAGTGATACCTGCACAATTTGACTACGTTGAAGCGACGTCGGTCGCCGATGCAATTCGTTTGCTAGCAGAACACGGCGACGAAGCAAAACTTCTTGCTGGAGGACATTCACTCATCCCACTCATGAAGTTGCGTTTGGTGACTCCAGCAACACTTATTGATGTAACGCATATCAAAGAGTTGTCATACATTAAAGAAGACGGCAACAACATCGTCATTGGTGCTCTCACGCGCCACCGCGATATTGAAGAGTCCGATCTGGTGAAGAAGCATCTCCCACTTGTTGCACACGTTGCTGGCGAAGTGGGCGATCCTCAAGTGCGCAACAGAGGAACTATTGGTGGTTCATTGGTGCACGGCGACCCAGCAGCAGATCTGCCCGCAGCGGCATTGGCTACTGGCGCTACCATGGTCATTGCTGGCCAAAATGGCGAGCGTCGTGTTTCGGCGCAAGAATTCTTTATTGACTTTTTAGAAACTGATGTTCAGCCTGGTGAAATGCTCACGGCAATTGAGTTTCCTAAGCACACCGATGCCGGTTGGGCATATGAAAAATTTGTACGCCGCGCAATGGACTACGCCATCGTTGGTGTAGCACTGCAACTAGGTGCAAAACCTGGCGTTGCGCTTGTCAACATGTCGAACAAACCTCATCTTGCTCAGTCTGCATCGCAGGCAATTGGTAAAGGTGCAGCAATCGCCGATGTTCTTGCCGTCATCAACGACAACACAAACCCGCCAGAAGACCTCAATGCCACTGTGGAGTACCGTGAACATCTTGCACGCGTACTGACGCAACGCGCATTTGCAACTGCTTCAAAATAGTTATGCCCATTCGTGCTGAGGTTTTGAAAGATCGTTGTATTAGCTCTGGGCGTTGCGTTGGCGACGAACCAAGTGCTTTTCGTTTCGATGCCGATGAATTAGTGGAATTGCTCGACGGCGTGACAACGATGAGTGAGCAAAGGCTCATTCGTATTGCGCGTGATTGCCCGGGTGAAGCAATTGTGTTGTACGACGACAACAACGAAGTGATTGAACTGCACTAGCCAATTTTGAAAATACGTTTGGCGTTTCCGCCAAGAATTTTTGCAGTATCGCTCGCCGACAATTGCAGCGCCTCGATTTTTTCCATGTATTTATCTTCCAGATCCCAGCCCGCAAAGTTGCTGCCCAACAGCACCTTGTCGGGGCCTTCAGTTTCCACCAAAAAAGCCAAGGCATCTTGGCGGTGCACGGCGGTGTCGAAAGAGATCTGAGCCCATTGGTCGGCAAACGGGCGGGTGAGAAGACCCTTGCCCCACGGGCGGCGCTCAAGGGCTTGCTCGAGGCGTCCCTTCTGGAAGGCCGCAAAACCGCCTCCATGGGCCACATGGACGTGCAAACCGGGGTGGCGGTCGAGAATGCCACCAAAGAGGAAATGAGCCACAGCCAAGCCCTCGTCCATGGCAAAGCCAAAGATGATGTCGAGATCCCAGGGGTCAAAGAAAGGGTCGGAGCCCCCGTATCCCGTGCGTGGCTCAGGGTGCAAGACAACTGGAACACCCAGGCGTTCGTGTTCAGCCCAGAGCTCTTCAAATTGAGGATGCGACAGGGGAATGCCGTTGATGTCGGTTCCGATGTATGAGCACAAGAGCCCAAGTTCACTCACTGCCCGGTTGAGTTCTCTGCACGCCTCTTCTGGGCTTTGCATGGGGAGAGTGGCCGCACCAAGTAGACGTGGGTGACGATCACCCGTGAGAGCAATTTCATCGTTCGTGCGCTGGTGGAAACTCAGGGCATCGGCAATGGGTTGGTGGTAGAAGTACGTGATGGGGTTTGGGGAAACAAGTTGTTTATCGAGACCCAGTGCATCCATCTGCTCAATACGCATCTGCGCATTAGAGAAAGCGCTGTTCACAAACTTCACATTTTCAAGAACGTAGTCTGCTGCGCGAAAGAACTGAGTTCCGTCTTCGCGAACTCCCATTTCAGGGCCAGCGTGCCCGCAGGTGTTCATCACTCCTTCTAAAAGGATGTGGGCATGTACGTCGACCACTTCATGATGAGTGTTTGCAAGAGTCATGAAACAAAACTTACTGGGTAGTTCTTCCACACAGGGCGTCGAGTGGCAACGTCTAACTCTGGTTGATGTGTGCGGTGAGGTACTCCACCACGTTGAAAAACAGATTGCAACATCACCACAATTGCGCCGTACAACGGCATTTCTTGTTGCTGGTCTTCGCCAAGGCCTCCCGCGAGTTCTTGTCCTAAACAAGCATGAAACCCTGTGCCAAAGGTGAGCCCCCAGCGTGGTGCGTGTAAAGGTGTACTGCGGTACGGGTCGAATGTGTCGGCGGTTGGCCCAAATACTTCAGGGTCACGATTCGCACTCACCATGTTGATAGCAACAGTGGAACCTTGAGAAATGTGCACGCCGCAGGGTAGTTGAACATCGGCTGTTGCAATGCGCGTTGATTCAGGGCTCGCCGGATGAAGGCGTAACGACTCGTGAACAAAGCGTTGCAGTAATGCGGAGTTGGTTGCTAACTCAGACAAAGTTCCGTTGTGTTCAGACTCCCAGGTAAAACAGTGATGTAGCGCGTGCACGAGTGCCGCAGAAGTGGAATGAGAACCGACCCAAGGAAAATATGCAATTTCGCGCGCAATAATGTGGTCGGGTAACTCGAGGTTGTCTTGGTTTGTAAGCAACACCGTCAGTACGTCAGCGGGGAGATCACTCCACTCCAAATCGCCTCGTGTTGCTTGCGCAATGAGACTTTCACGACGTTGTCGCGATGCAGCAAAGTACTCGGCAAGGAATGTGTTTAAGGCCGTATTTCCTTCGTCAATAATGTCTTGTTTATTGCCAGTTGCGTGCACAACAGTTGATGCTGCAGCAAGCTTTGCCATGAGGCCACTCATTTTCTCAAAACTTGCAAGGTCGGCACCAAGGTCAATACCTGCAACGAGTGACGACAAGCGCATCATGGTGCGACGTGCAATTTGCACCATGTCTCCTTCGATTGGGTCATCGAGCTGACTAAAAACATTGTCGATGAGTTGTGGAATGAGTTGTTGTTCCCATTGCAGGAAAGTGTCTCGCCGGAAAAGTCGGTTTTCTAAACGTCGGCGAGCAAGGTGATCGCTGCCATGCAGGTTCACAATGACGCCTTCCATGAGTGCACTACCTTCGTCGTAGAGCCCTTGACGTAGGTCGCGATGACGCAGCGCGTCACGAGCCTCGTTCCAAGTGGAGAGGCGCACTGCAGGTTGCTGCATGTTGTTAACCGAGGAGAACGGAGTAGGAGCCCCAATAGGGGCGGCTCGTTGCGGTATCCATTTGCGGTGGGTGTGCTGGGTCGGGTCGAACACCACGGTCAAACATCGATTGCACGGCAACTGTTGACAGGCCGTATTCGTAGTCGGCTGTTTCTTGCGAGCGTTCGTTGAGGCCGGCAGCGAGTTCTTGGCCAATGCATGCATGCATGCCCGAACCAAACGAAAGCCCCCAGCGACTCACAGTGGAATCGGCGGGTTGGCGGTGCGGGTTGAACTCTGCTGCATCGGCCCCGTACATGGCGACATCGCGGTTTACTGCCATGAGATCAATGACTACAGTGGCGCCTTCTTTGATAACGAGACCACTACGCAGGGTGACGTCTTCAAGAGCTCTGCGCATTGCAATGGGGCTCGATGGGTTGAGGCGGATGGTTTCATAAACAGCGTGTTGAACAAACTCGCGGTTGGTGTGCACAAGCTCGCTGTCTTCGGGGTGCTTTTCGAGCCAGGTAAACAAGTTGTCGAGTGTGCGCACAAAAGCAGTTGCCGACGTGTGCGCGCCAGCAAGAAGGAAAAAAGCAATTTCGCGCACGAGAGTGTGATGCTCAATATGGAGGGCGTCTTCGTTGCGTAGTAGCACGGTGAGAATATCGAGGGGCAGCGAGCTTTCGGGGGCGTTACCTGCTGTAACGGCAGCAATGAGTGCTTGTCGTCGCTCTACAGATGGTGCAATGAACTCTGCATCAAATAGTGACATCGACTCAGTTACTTCACTTTTCACCACTTCTGGGTCGCGTGTGGTGTGGGCGAGTGTGGCCCCTTCAATGAATTTCATCATGTAGCTATACAAACGGTCAGTTTCCTCAGGCGTTCCCGTGGGGCGGTCGACACCAGCGTTGTGTGCAGCGAGGTTCATCATGAGTTGATGCGACATATGTACAAGTTCTGCAGAACCCTGAGCAACGTAGGGTTTCAAAGTGGCGTCGATAATAGAAGGGAAGAAGTCGCGTTCGTAGCTCACGAGTGTTTCACGACGAAACAAACGGTTCTCAAGTCGTCGACGGGCACGATGTTCGTCACCATGAAGGTTGACCAAAACACCAGACATCACTATTTCGCCTGCGTCGTATAGCGCTTGGCGCAAACTCTTTTGACGATAAATCTCTTTCGCGTCTTCAAATGTGTTGACGGTTAGTGGTGTTACTTCGCTCATGATGCCTCAATTCGCTTTATATTGTGACGCCAAGGCCAAGGCCGCCGTCAATTGCTAATACGTCTCCTGTAACCCACTCGGCGCATGTGAGATAGGCAATGCCTTCAGCAATTTCTCGTGCTGTTCCCGTGCGACCAAGTACATGTTGATTTGCCATCGACTCTAAACGTGCTGCAGCTTCTTCGTGCGTAAAGTCACCAGAGCGTTCATTAATTTCTGTAAGGACAGCACCTGGGCGCACAGCACCAACACGCACGCCCTTTGGCCCAACTTCTGAAGCGAGCACTTTAACGAGTGCTTCTAGTGCGCCTTTGGTGGCGGCATAGGGAGCGGCGCCAGGGAAGGCGCGCTGTGTGTATACCGAGCCAATGAAAATGATGCAGCCTTTTCTTTGCACAAGATGCGGCAGGGCTTCTTGGCTGAGCAACATGCCGGCAACCACATTGGTGTGGAAAATGTCGAGTAGTGATTCTTCGGTCCAATCACCAATGGATCTGCGCAACATATTGCCAGCATTTGAAATGAGAGCATCAATACCCCCACCATGTTCAACGCAGTGAGTAACAATTTTTTTGAGATCGGCTGTTTTTGTTACGTCGGCCACCACCCATGTGCACAGCGGGCCAATGCTTTGTGCAACCGTACGAATTTTCTCTTCTCGTCGGCCACAAATGGTTACTTTTGCACCGTTCTCTGCGTAATAGCGAGCGGCTTCTTCGCCAATACCTGAACCACCACCAGTAATGAGAACAGACATGTCTTTCATTGAACGCATGGTGACCTACTTCTTTTGAGAATCTTTAATGCCGACGGAGTCAACACTCGCAGGGCGAGGAAGGCTAGAAATCACACTCATGGTGACACCGCCGTCGATGAGCAAATTTTGACCCGTCATGTATGACGATTGGTCGGATGACAAAAAGACAACTGTGTTGGCAATGTCTTCTGCTGTTCCTAAACGCCCCAATGGAACACGTGATTCCCGTGCTTCACGTACAACTGGGTCGGCGTAGATGGGGTCGCTCATGCCGGCAAGGATGAGACCTGGTGCAATGGCATTCACGCGAATGCCGAGCGGGCCCCATTCAATTGCCATTTGCTGTGTCATCAGTGCGATGGCCGATTTTGTAGCACCGTAAGCACCTGCATTTGGCCCGGGTGCAACACCATTCATTGAAGTGACATTGATGATGGTTCCTTGAACGTGTGCATCAATCATTTTTTGAGCTACAGCGCGCGCCATATTGAAAGTACCAACGAGATTCACGTTGACGACTGCCGAGAAGTCGCTGTGACTCAGTGTGAGGAGTGGCCCGAATCGCACAATGCCAGCGTTGTTCACCAGGCAGTGCGGCGCTTCTCCGAAAGTTTCGAGAGCAGCAGCAACGGAATCGGGTTGTGAAATATCGGCAACGAGGGCAATGGAGTGCGCAATACTCGCAACAGCCTTCTTCACCTCGGCTTCATTGGTGTCGAGAACACCAACAACCCAGCCTTCAGCAGCGAGTCGTTGTGCAATGGCAAGCCCGATACCGCGGCCGGCACCAGTGACTATTGCTCGTTTCATATGTTCCCCTGACGTTTCGTTGTACTCTGTCGGCAATGACCCCTGAACAGATTGTGCTCAGTCTATTTACTGCAGTGGAAAGTGGCGATCTTGACGCAATTGGCACCCATTTTGCCGAAAATGCCACCTATAGCAACGTTCCCTATGAGCCAGCCGTGGGGAGAAACGCAATCATTGAAATGTTTCGCCCCATTGTGACGCGCAGCGAACGTATCGAGTGGCAAATTCGCACCATTGCGACCGCTGAGCATCGTGTGCATTGCGAGCGGCTCGATTGTTTTTGGATCAAGGGTCAAAAATATGCGGTGCCGTGTCATTGCGTGGTTGAGGTAGACCTAGCAGCGCAGCAAATTAGCGCATTTCGTGATTACGTAGATATTGGCAAATGGCGCGAAACCTTAGGCAACGCACTCACTTCTGATGAATGAGATCCCATTTCAAGAGTTGTGCTGACCACGGCTCAACACGCTCTCCACGCAACAGTGAGCGCTCAGGTACTTCAGCCAATGTAATTGCGCGTCCCTTTTTGAAAAGATGACGAAAGGAACTCTTATTTCCTAATACGGCAACATCTTTTTCAGGATGGCCATCGAGCACCAAAATGTCGGCTTGTGCACCAGGGGTAATGATGCCGACTTGACCAAATTGTTGGAGTGCATGTGCATTGGTGTACGTGGCACATGAAATTGCTTGCAGTGGGGTGAGACCCATGTGCTGTACGAAGACTTCCATTTCGCGAGCATGCCAGTTGCCATAAGGAGTAATAGAAAAGCCGCTTTCCGAACCACAAAGAAGCGGCACGCCCGCATCGTATGCCTGGCGTAGTCGGGCCCCAGTGTGTTCCAACTCGCCGGCAAAAGTTGATTGCACACTTGCGGTGGCCCCTACTTTGGCTCCATATTCGGCCAAGTTCGCAAGGAAGGTAAACACAGGACCAACAGCTGTCTTCTTCTCGATAATTGCTTCGAGTGCGCGGTCGCCAAGAAACGAAGCGTGCCAAATAATGTCAACACCAGCGAGAACAGCGTCGAGTGTTGCTTGGTCGCCACGACAATGTGCAGTAACAGGAACTCCCAAGTCGTGTGCAGTGTCGCAAACAGTTTTCAACTCATCGCGTGTCCATACTTGGATTTCCCCGCTACGTGCAGGAACGACCCCGGTGACATGAATTTTAATAATGTCGGCGCCATCTTTGATTTGGCGGCGCACGACGCGCACCATTTCATCGCGATTGTGTACAACTTCTGCGTATCCGGCAGTGCCGTGATCGGGAATCATGCGCCCAGCAGTGCCACCTACTGCAGTCATGAGCGCAAACGTGCCCGACTTCATTGACGGGCCTTCGGTGATGCCGGCATTAATGGCATCGCGCAAGGCTGGTCCGATATTAAAAATGCCATCTACGTCAAGAAAACTGGTGACACCTGCTTGCAGTATTTTCTTTACGTTGTGAGCAGCAATAAGTGCAGAGGTTGCCGGCTCGCGACGGTGGAAAAGTTCGTCGTTGCTGGCGGGTTCGCCCAAAGTCACATGAACGTGTGCGTCAATGAGGCCTGGCATCACCGTGAGGCCAGCAACATCAATTTTCTGCACGTCTTGATGAGACTGAACAAGTGCGTCGGCCTCTGCGCCAACCGCAAGAATTTTCTCACCTTGAATGAGAACTGAAGTGTTGAGTTGCGGTGCGGAACCTGTTCCATCAATAACTGCGCCACCGTGTAGCAATGTTGTTGTTGACATATAGGGATGTTAGGTGGAGAAACTCATGGTTTCCATGCCTGAG
>JBIKNT010000150.1:0-4382 GCA_044358465.1 Ilumatobacteraceae bacterium | reverse complement strand
TGCCGGCGCAGCTTCAAAGCACTGTCCGGTGTTATTTCCTGCAGTTGACGCATCGATGAAGACGACTCCACCACCTGGGCCCGTATCTCCTACCTTCGCAGTGCACTTCACTTCGGGTGCAATGAATTCAGTTGTCGTTGTTATTTCTGGGGCAACTGTTGTAACGCCAACTTCAGTTGTGGTGGTGTCACCAAACACTGTCGTTGTTGTTTCACCTGGCACTGTTGTTTCTGGTACTCCCAATTTCACAGGGTTATCGGGTAACGGAATGGAGGGACCTGTTGGGTTGAGTTTGTCGACATATTCAATGGCGCCAGGTTCAGTTGATTGGAGACCCTTTGGAATCGGCATCAATACATTGGTGAAGAACCAACGGCGTTTTCCTTTGCTGTTTTTTCCACAGACAGAAAAGACTCCAACTTGTTTACGATTTCCGCCAAGCTTGATGCAGACCCAAGGTTTTTCTTTGGCAACTGAGTACCAAAATTTTCCGGTGGGCAACGTTGCACACACCACCTTTTGTTTTGAAATGGTCTTTACCTGACCAGCCGTCTTACATTTTGTTCCCGCAACCAAAGTGGAGTTGCGTTGGCGAGTGTCGGACGATGAACTGCCACAACTCACGATGCCTGCGCCTAAGGCAATAGAGAGAACAAGCGCCAAGGCCAAGCGGACCGAAAAAGGGCGCTGTTTGACAGAATTGCCATGATTAAACATGGATTCATCTTACTTCTGAATCTCATGGTTACCAGTCAGCCCCATCTGGGGCAAAAGGTTGAATTACAAGGCGGCGACGACGTCGACCACAAGAACGAGGTCAGTATTCGCTGGCAACTTCATTTCTGTATTGCCTTCCGGTCCAAATGCGTCTGCAAAAGGAATGGTCATTTGACGCCTTCCTCCCACTTTCATCCCAGGAACACCCTTCACGATGCCTGGCAATGAGCCACCCTCTTCCAAGGTGAGGCTCACCGGAGCACCCTCTGGCCAAGTACTCGTAATTTTCTCGCCGGTATCGCCGCGGTACGCCACAATATGAAGAGCAACGGTGTCGCCCGCAGCAACGGCATCGCCCTTGCCCTCAATGAGTTCTTTACTTTGCAAAGTTGACGATGCTGCCGCTCCGGCAATGGTGAGTTGAGGTTCATCAGCTGGGTCAGTTGCGGGAATGATTCCTGCCATTTCCACCACGAACGACAACGCAGCACCTGGCTTAATAATGTCTCCCGAACCCGAATCGCCATACGCAAGGTCTGCAGGGATATCGAGTTGACGCATACCGCCTGTTTTCATTCCTAAGAGACCCTCGTCCCAGCCTTTGATGACTTGGCCTTTGCCGAGCGTGAGGCTAAATGGACTTGAACCAAAGTTGCCATCGAAACGAGTTCCATCGGAGCTCAATACCCCCACATAGTGGACTGCGATGAGGTCGCCCGCTACTGCGCCAACGCCCGAACCTTCAGTGATGTCGGTGATGACCAACTTGGTAGGAGCCACCTTTGGCAGAGTTACTTTTGGTTCTTCAGTTTTTGCAGGCTCGGTAGCTTCCGAAGCGCCATCTACTGCGGTGTCTGCAGTTGCTGGCACAGTGTCGCTGCTTGAGGAATCGCTTCCGCAAGAAACAAGAGATGAACCACCTGCAAGAAGTGCTACAACAAGAACAACGCTACGACGATTTTGAAAACGTGACATCCGACGACGCTACCCGACCGCCTATATAAATAGGTATGTCAAACATCAAATTTGGCCAATTCTTACTTTGAGAAAAACCCGCGTAACGCCTGCGCCATTGCACGCCGATGCGGAGCCCCCGAAGGCAACATATCGACCATGGTGATTGAAGTGTGAATATGACCGCGAGCTTCCACGTGTTCCACTTGTACTCCTGCTTGCATGAGCGCACGCGCATACGCATTGCCTTCATCGCGTAAAGGGTCGAACTGGCATGTCACCAACATTGTTGGCGGCAACCCCGCAAGCGAGGCAGCAAGTAACGGTGAAGCTTGCGGGTTCTTACGTTGCTCTGGAGTGGCATAGTGATTCCAAAACCATTCCATAAGTGACTTGGTGAGAATAAAACGCTCACCATTTTCTTTATGTGAAGCGTGTTGATGTGAACCATCGGTCACAGGACACAACAAAAGCTGACCACTGATTTGTGGCCCACCTGTGTCGCGAGACATTTGCGCAGTTACAGCCGCAACGTTGCCACCGGCACTCCACCCAGCAACTGCAATTTTTTCCGCAAGGCCACCAAGTGCAGCAGCATTGGCGTGCACCCATTTCAGTGCCGCAAAGCCATCTTCCGCTGCAGCAGGAAATGGTGCCTCTGGAGCGTGGCGATAGTTCACCGAAATAATGAGCGTGTTCGACTGTGCACACAAGTCGCGACACAGTGGGTCGTCAGATGTGTGGCTACCAAATACCCAACCACCGCCGTGGAAATACACCGCAATGGGGTGTGGGCCAGGTGTTGCAGGGCGATACAACCGATACTGCAACTCGCCATCGGCGCCTGGCAAAACACCGTCGGAAATTTCACCAACTTCGGGGCCGCGGGGGCGCATAGCCGAAGATGCTTCGGAAAATGCACGAGCTTCAGAGGGGCTCATCGTTTCCATTGCAGGCAAATTGAGGGTTGCAATAAAGTCGAGCACCATGTCGACGTCGGGCTGCACTTGGCGTACCAAGCCATCGTTGCACTGCTTCTTGGTTGAGCCAGCGAGTTCAAAGCCCAAATAACCCTTCGCCACCACTTCTTCGCAGGCCATGCGATAGCGACCCACACCTCCTATATAAGGAAACATCACGCGAGGTTTGCCGGGAACGTTGGCACCCATGTACCACGAGTTGGCTTCTTGGAAAATAGTGATATCGGCGCAGTCGGTGCAATGCACACGCCAACCTTCTTCAGCAAGAGGAGTTGGCTCAATAGTGTCGAAACTGTTTTCACGCATGTGCACCAATGTGTCGCGAATCCAATCGACATGTTGCTCAATAGACACCATCATGTTCGACAACACCGACGGGCTGCCTGGCCCCGTGATCATGTACAAGTTGGGGAAACCAACAGAGGTGAGGCCCAAGTAAGTGAGTGGCCCATGTTCCCATTTGCTCTTGAGAGTGACACCGTTTTTACCGGTGATGTTGGCGCTCACAATGGCGCCAGTCATTGCGTCGAAACCAGTGGCGTACACAATTGCATCAAACTCCATTGACTCCTTGCCAAAGTCAATTCCTGTTTCCGTAATGCTGCGTATAGGGCTTGTATTCAAATCAACAAGTCGCACGTGTGGTTTGTTGAATGTTTCAAAATACCCCGTGTCCATACACGGACGTTTTGTTCCATACCCATGTTTGTATGGGCTGAGCAGTTCTGCAACTGCAGGGTCTTTTACTACCGAGCGCACTTTCATGCGCATGAACTCGGCAACAACATCGTTCGCCTTGCGATTAATTGCAGAATCCATGAAGGTATTGCCCAAAGACAACAGCTCACCTTTCTGCCACGCTTTTTCCAGCATTTCAAACGCTTCTTCTTGCGTTACCGACAATGCAGAAACAGTGGAATCTTCCAATGGCACACCCGTACCTGAATAGCGAGCCTCATGCTGATACGTCGCACGATCTGCTTTCAAGCGTTCAATGCGATCTTGCGGAGGGGGCCCGTTGAATGCGGGCATTGAAAAGTTTGGTGTGCGCTGAAAGACCACAAGTTCTTTGGCTTGTTCAGCAATGTGAGGAATCGATTGAATACCCGATGAACCGGTTCCAATGACCGCAACACGCTTGCCCGTGAAATCGACACCTTCATGTGGCCAGCGGCCAGTGACATATACATTGCCTGTGAATTTTTCAGTTCCATTGATGTCGGGCTCTTTTGGCACCGACAAGCAGCCCGTTGCCATTACATAATGCTGACAAGTAATTGTTTCGCCAGTTGACGTGTGAATGCTCCACCGTTTTGCAACTTCATTCCACTGCGCTCCGTCAACACGCGTATTGAACTCAATGCCCGAATACAAGTCGTGCTTTTTTGCTACGAACTGCGCGTAACGCAGAATCTCTGGCTGAGCAGCATGCTTTTCTGACCACTGCCATTGCTCATGAAGCTCGGGGTCCCACGAGTATTGATAATCGGTGGTAGCGATATCGCAACGCGCTCCGGGATACCTGTTCCAATACCAGGTGCCGCCCACATCATCGCCTGCTTCAAGTACGCGATAGCTAAAGCCCGTTTTGCGCAGTTCATGCAACAAGTACATTCCCGCAAAGCCAGCACCTACAACAACAACATCAACATCTGACTGCGCCATCACTGCCCCCTCATATATAGGCCACGGCGAATCCCCCGATACGCCTCCCACAGTCTCTCAGATCTG
>JBIKNT010000149.1:0-4423 GCA_044358465.1 Ilumatobacteraceae bacterium | reverse complement strand
GGAGTTCCATAGACCGAAGCAGAAGAGGAGAAAACAATTTTGTCGACTCCCGCATGGGCGAGTGCTTCGACAAGCAGCATTGAGCCGGTGACATTGTTGGAAAAATAGCGACCAGGGTTGCTCATCGATTCCCCAACGCTTTTGTACGCAGCGAAGTGAATGACTTCGGAAATTCCGTATTTCTTGCATGTTGATGTGATGAGTTCTTGGTTCGCTATGTTCCCCACCACTAACTCGGTACCCAACAGTGCTTCGCGATGCCCAAGTTCAAGCGAATCAAATACAACAACATCGCGTCCGGCATTAACCAGTTGTCGAACAGTGTGAGACCCGATGTAGCCAGCACCACCGGTGACGAGAGTGGTCATTTGCCGGTTTTAGCTTTCAAAGGCCGGCTCTGCTTGTCGCGTGCAGCAGCTTTTTCTGCCTTTTTCCAGGTGCGCACCATGAGCAATGTTTCAGGCGACGTGATGTCGGCAACAGTGCGCGGGTTTGTATCGCTAAATACTCCTGCTTCGGTTTTCCAATTTTTTGGAACAACGCCCATGCGCTTGCCAAGGAGCGCAATGAAAATTTGTGCTTTTTCTTCGCCGAACCCTGGAAGTACGCGAAGACGCTCGGTGAGTAACGCCGCGTCGGTGACACCGGCCCACATGTTTTCACCCTTGTTTTTATAATCGCGAGCAATGATGCAGCACAGCTCGTGAATACGGCGACTCATCGATGCTGGAAACCGGTGAATGGCTGGTTTTTCGCAGCACATCGACACAAAATCTTCGACGTCGATGAGGGAAATTTTCTTGGGGTCAAGATGACCAAGACGTTCTTTAATGGTTGCAGGCCCTTTGAATGCCCATTCCATGGGCACCTGCTGATCGAGCAACATCCCGATGAGTAGTGCGGTGCCGTTGCTGTTCAGCAACTTGTCGGCTGCTGTATCGCCGGTGATGTAAAGGGTTCCTGTGCTCATGTTGTTCTCTTAATACAAAAAGGGTGAAGGGCTATTAGGTGCGATGTTGTATTTGTCTAACGCTTTTTCTACTACGTCTGGCGTCACTTTGCCATCTTGCTGCAAAGCATGCAAAACAGTCACCACAATGCTCGGCATATCGTTTTCAAAGTATTGACGTAAAGCCTCGCGAGTATCGCTGCGGCCCATGCCATCGGTGCCCAGTGGAACGAATGTTTTATTGGGGATGAAGCGAGCAACTTGCTCGGGGACGATGCGCATGAAGTCGGTGACCGCAACGATGGGTCCTGGTGCATCGGCGAGTAAACGTGTCACGAGTGGAATTGCTGGCGGGTGTGTTGGGTTCAAGCGGGCAATGCGCTCGCAGTTCATTGCTTCTTCGCGCAGGTTCTTGTAAGAAGTTGCCGACCACAACTCCACTCCAACGCCGTAGTTGTCGAGCAATTCTTTTGCAGCCTCGCGTGCAGCAGTATGCGCACTTCCCGAGAAAAGAATTGTTGCGTGAAGTGGCGCCTCGGGTGCATCGGCAAACTTATAAAGCCCACGCGTAATGTGCTGTGCTTCAACGGCTACGGGTTGCGCAGGCATTGCGTAGTTCTCGTTGTACAAAGTGATGTAGTAGAAGATGTCTTCAGGGTTGGCACCGTACATGCGCTCGAGGCCATCTTCAATAATTGCTGCTACTTCGTAAGCAAATGCTGGGTCGTACGACTGGCAAGGCGGAACCGTGCTAGCGAGTACCAAACTGTGGCCATCTTGATGCTGCAAGCCTTCACCCATCAACGTGGTGCGTCCGGCAGTTGCCCCAAGAAGGAATCCGCGTGTACGAGCATCGGCTGCTTGCCAAATGAGGTCACCAACGCGTTGGAAGCCAAACATGGAGTAGAACGTGTAGAAGGGCACCATGGGCACACCGCGCGTTGCATAACTTGTTCCTGCTGCAATGAAAGAAGCCAAACTTCCTGCTTCGGTAATGCCTTCTTCAAGAATTTGTCCGTCGGATGCTTCTACATACGACAACAAGAGGTCGTGGTCGACTGGTTCGTACTTTTGACCTTGGCTTGCATAGATACGCAGTTCGCGGAAAAGAGAATCCATGCCAAAGGTACGTGCTTCATCGGGAATGATGGGCACAACGCGTGGGCCAAAGTTCTCATCGCGAGCCAAGTTGCGCAGTAAGCGCGTAAAGCTCATGGTGGTACTCACTGCTTGGTCGCCACTTCCCGCACGCAGTTCTTCAAATACTTCTGGCGCAGGCAACGACAACGGGCGACGTGCAACAACTACTCGTTTGGGTACTGGCCCCCCGAGTGCGCGGCGGCGCTGCATCATGTATTGGTATTCCACACTTGTTTCTGCGGGGCGGAAATACGGTGGTTCGTCGGCCTCGAGTGCGCTATCGGGAATTTCATCTTGGAGGTACAAGCGATCGCGTAATGCGCGCAGCTGATCGGCGTTCATCTTTTTGATTTGATGCGTTGCGTTGCGACCTTCGATGGAAGGGCCAAGCGTCCAGCCCTTCACGGTCTTGCACAAAATGGCAGTGGGTCGGCCTGAGCCTAAATTTTCTGCAGCCGAGCGATAGGCGGCATACAACTTGCGGTAGTCGTGCCCGCCACGTGGCAACACGCTGAGTTCTTCATCGGAAAGATGCGAGACCATCTGGCGCAGTCGTGGGTCGGGGCCAAAGAAGTTTTCACGAATGTATGAACCATCTTCCACGGTGTAGCGCTGGAATTCGCCGTCAACCGTGGTGTTCATTTGGTTGAGCAACACACCGTCGACATCGCGAGCAAGTAGGTCGTCCCACTTTGAGCCCCAAATGACTTTGATGACATTCCATCCTGCGCCACGAAAGGTCGCTTCAAGTTCTTGAATGATTTTCCCGTTGCCGCGTACCGGGCCATCGAGGCGTTGCAGGTTGCAGTTCACCACAAAAACCAAGTTGTCGAGATGTTCACGCGATGCAAGCGATATTGCACCGAGTGTTTCTGGTTCATCGCATTCGCCGTCACCAAGAAATGCCCACACGCGACTAGCTGATGTGTCGTCGAGTTTGCGATTCAACAAGTAGCGATTGAAGCGAGCGTGATACAACGCGGTGATGGGTCCAAGACCCATGGAAACGGTGGGGTATTCCCAAAAGTCGGGCATTAACCGTGGATGCGGATAACTCGAGAGGCCTTTGCCCTCGCGGCCAATTTCACGGCGGAAATGGTCGAGGTCATCGGTAGAGAGTCGTCCTTCAAGAAATGCACGTGCATAAACACCTGGAGCGGCGTGGCCTTGGAAGTAAATATGGTCTCCGGCTTGTCCGTCGTCTTTGCCGCGAAAGAAGTGGTTGAAACCAATTTCATACAGTGATGCGGAACTTGCAAAGGTGGAGAGGTGTCCACCAATTCCTTCGGCGCGCGTATTGGCACGAATCACCATCACTGCCGCATTCCAACGAATGTAGGCACGAATACGCCGTTCTAAATGCTCATCACCGGGAAACCATGGTTCTTGTTCTCGTGGGATGGAGTTCACGTAAGGGGTAGACACCGTGGCAGGAAAACTCACTTGGTTCTTTTGCGCGCGCTCGAGCAAACGTGACAGTAAATACCGAGCGCGTGTTTTGCCGTGTGAATCGATGACGGCGTCGAGCGACTCCATCCATTCGTTCGTTTCGGTCGGGTCGATATCGGGAAGCTGGTGCATGGAGCCGTCGAAGATCATGTATCTATTCTCGCAGGCGAAGCGTGATACCAAGTGATACAGCGAAAATAGGTAATGATCTATAGCAATGGAACTCGATTTAGGTTTTAGTGGCTCTGCAATGAACGCCAGGGAACTCTTAAGTGCACTGCGGGCAACGCCTTTGGCCACCGCGGTGCCGGAAAATGCCACTGTGGTGTACACCGATGGGGCCTGCTCGGGCAACCCGGGCCCTGGCGGCTGGGCCTGGGCAATTTCCCCCACGGGCACACCCAATGGCTCGGGAGCAGAAAAGCCAAGTACCAACCAGCGCATGGAGCTGTATGCGGTTATCGATGCCCTGCGCTCGTTGCATCACATCAACAGCGTTGTTGAAGTGCGCTCCGATAGCACCTATGTGGTGAAGTGCTTTACCGACAAATGGTGGCAGGGTTGGCTTACTCGGGGTTGGAAGAACTCCCAACGCCAGGCCGTGGCAAACCAAGACCTCTGGGAGCAATTGCTCGCCGAGGTGGTGAAACGTGGGCCTGAAAAGACCTTTTTCACCTGGGTGAAGGGTCATTCTGGGGAACCCATGAATGATTTGGTCGACGCTTTGGCGGTTGCGGCTGCGTCGGCATAGCCTCGCACCATGGACATTTCAGGAGCAAGCGCAATAGTGACCGGTGGAGCATCAGGAATTGGTGCCGCCTCAGCCCGTCTTCTCGCCAAGCGTGGCGCGAAGGTCGTCGTAGCCGATCTTCAAGAAGACAAGGG
>JBIKNT010000148.1:0-4450 GCA_044358465.1 Ilumatobacteraceae bacterium | reverse complement strand
GGGACGCGGATTCTTCATCACTTCCATCATCCGCGTACAGGCGATGACCGCCTCTTGGCGTGCCATTGCGTACCCCATACAGAAGTGTTGACCAACGCCAAAACCAAGATGTCCTGGCTTTTGGGATTTATAGCGAGCTGAGCGGTTTTCGCGACCCATATGCAAGTCGTCACGATGAATATCGAACACATCGGGATTCTTAAACACGCGCTCATCACGATTACCGGCACCCAGCGAAAGAATTACTTGAGCACGCTGGGGAATCACACGCCCATGCATTTCCACTTCACGTGTAGTGAAACGTGATTGAACATGCACCACAGGGTCGAAACGCATCATTTCCGAGAACACATTGTCCCAAAGTTCTGGGTCTTTCTTTACATCTTCGAACTGATCGGGACGGGTGTACAACATGTGATACCACATATTGGCAATTGCTTTGTCGGTTGTGTCGCCACCTGCAGCAAGAAGTAGTGCTATGAAACCCTTTACTTCGTCCATGTTCATACGCACACCATCGAGTTCTGCCAAACACAATTTTGACAACAAGTCGTCTTTGGGATGAGCAAGACGCTCTGCCACCAGCGGTTCCAGGTACTGCCACATCTCGTTTCGCGCCGCAATGCCACGAGCTAAATGTTCGCCACCAAAACCCAAGCCAGCAATGAGGGCTTGGTACCACACCACGAATTTCTCTTCATCGGCACGTGGAAGACCAAGAATATTTGAGATCACACGGATGGGAAATTGATTCGAAAACTGGCTGACTAGTTCCACTTCCCCATCAGCAGAACAGCGTTCCACTAGTTCACCAGCAATTTGCTCGACGAACGGGATGAAAGAAACGAGCCCCTGCCCTACAAACTGACCCGCAACGACGTTACGCAACCACCGGTGACGGTCGCTATTGCCATATTCCAATATGTTCGGACCAAACACGTGGGATGAACCAAACACGTAAGGGCCATCGGGCTGGTACATGGCTCTGTCGAAACTCTCGTTATCTTGAAAGGCGGCGTTGACATCGTCATAGCGACTGATGATCCATCGATTGTGAAACCGATCGCGAAAGAGCGGATGGTGATCGCGGAGCCGTTGATATAAAGGAAATGGATTACTTTGAAACTCTGGGGAATCAAATTCTCGTGGGTCAATTTCGTGTGCGAGTCCGGCCATAACGAAACTTTACTCCAGCAAAAATACTGCTTTAACCACGCCGCAGAGGCGCCATCACTTCTTCCACAAAGCGCAGAACTGGCTCGGTGCTTTGCGGGTGCCCAAAGTCCATGACGAAGTGCTGCACGCCCAGTTCGGCGAGATGAGATAACTCATCGAGCAGCTGTTGTGATTCAGCGCCAGAATTTGGCAATGCGCGCTCGACGGTGAGCGACACTTCCACTGCACTCGTTTCGCGCCCAGCCTTTGTAGCAGCGGCAAAAACGATGTCACGTTTTCTCAACCACTTTTCGTCGCTGCCAAATATGGGAGAGTTCCACATATCGGCAATGCGGCCCGCGAGCGGCAAACCAATTTGTTCGCCGAATGCACCAATACATACGGGTGGAACCACTTCAGGCAAAGGCGGAGCCGCAGCACGTTGAATGCTGTAGTGCCGACCCGTAAAACTTGGAGCTTCTTGCGTCCACATCAAGCGGCAAATGTGTACTAGTTCTTCGAGTTCTTGAAAGCGCACTGCAGGGCGAGGAAATTCGTACCCATAAGCGCGGTACTCCTCTTCACGCCAGCCGGCACCAATACCCAAAATGAATCGGTTGTCCGACAACACCTGCAAGGTGGCGGCCATTTTTGCGGTGAGCGCAGGATTGCGGTAACCCTGACCCAGCACGTGGTGACACAGCATCACATCGGGAAACTTCGCAGCCAACCACGTGAGCGTTGTCCACGCTTCCATAAATGGGTCGGTGTGCGTATCCATGCCATAGAAGTGATCGGCAATCCACAGCGAATCGAAATGTGGCAACGCAGTAGGCAAGATGTTCTTCTCTTGAAAAACAACAATCGGTTGATGGTCGCTCCACCTATTACCAATGACTGGTGAAAGCCACCCGAAACGCAACCCTGATGTTGCCGATGAGTTCGTCACAGTTACGGCGCGATAATTGCGTATGGCGCAGTAATTTCAAAAGCAGCTACGACGTCGTATGACTGCCCTGCTTCTGTGTCGGTGCCACCTTGCCAGCCGTGCCATGGGTATTCCACTGCACCGTTTTCGCGCAACGTTGGGCGGCCAGTTTTTTTGTCCCACATAAAGAATGGTCCATGCTCGTCACCTTGCTGCAATGGTGTGCGTACTCGGTCGTCAGCACCTGGCTTCGATGTTTCATACATGCCGCCATTGCCGGTGCCGTTTTGCAATACCCAGTGCACTTCAGCAAACGCCGGACGTGTGGGTGCTGGGTCGTGACCATGGTTGTGCGTAGACAAGTCGACACCTTTACCTGCGGTCCACACGAACATGTAGGTGATTTCTTCACCGTCAGCATCGAGCAAGTGGAAACCTGGCGACAAATAGCAATCGAGCCCATCGAAGAAGGGAATGACATCGTGATAGCGCTCTTCAAACGTGATCCACGACAATTCATTGGCGAGTGGGCCACTGTAAGCAAGCTGGCTCATTGAGGTGACTTTCTTTGGCACCTGTGCGGTGCCGGTGAAGATGGTGAACACCGCGCCATCTGGGCCAGCCACTACTTCAGCTTCAGTTACTTTGGTATTGCGAACCACTTTGTCTTCGGCGTACGCTCCACGATTGATATTGACGAGGCGACCAGTGACCACCTTGATGTGAACCGCGCCTGCAGAATGATTGAGAGCAAAACTTTGGCCGGCATCGAGACGAACGAATTGAATGTTCCAGCCGCCCACGCCCCACGTATCGGAAACAACCGGCGCAGCGCCTTCGCCAATAAAAATATTGATTCCTGTACGGGTTGTTGAAACCTCGTTGCGTGCAATGTGCGTCATATGTGCCCCTTACCCCTATATGAATGATCTGTTGTAAGAGTACCCAACAGACATAATGAGACATGGACTCGGACGGCAACATTCGCACCCCACGCGGACTCTGCATCCCCGAGCCTGCGCTTTCCTGGACCTTTGCTCGATCTGCCGGTGCCGGCGGCCAAAACGTGAACAAAACCTCCAGCAAGGCATCCCTCACCATTTCCACACCTCTCATTACAGGACCCCGAGCAGCACTGGCCCGTTTACTCAGCGTTTACCCCGAGACCATTCGCGTCACGCAACAAACCAGCCGCAGCCAATGGCGCAACCGGCAACTTTGCATTGCGCAGGCAACCGACATGATCGATACTGCAGCTGCTCCTCCTGCTCCACCGCGTCGCCCGTCACGTCCATCACGCGGAGCCATTGAGCGCCGCCTCACCAGCAAGAAACGTGAGAGCGAGAAAAAAGATCAGCGTCGCAAAGGTGACTGGGAGTAGCAAGTACCGTAGACCCCATGCCGAGCGACTTTGTCTTGAAATCAATGAACAACATCCACCGCACCATCTTGAAGGTGAGCGGAGGGCGCAAAGGCTGGAACGCCGGCAACATGCCCGTCTTGAAACTCACCACGGTGGGTCGCAAAAGCGGAGACAAGCGCGAAGTAATGCTCACTTCCCCATTGCAACTCGACTCCACATTAGTGATTGTGGCATCACGCGGCGGCGACGACCATCACCCCGCTTGGTTTCTCAATTTGCGTGACGAACCACTCGTTGAAGTTGCCACCAAGAACGAAGAAAAACATCAGCGCAGAGCTCGTATTGCTACTACCGAAGAGCGCAACGCAATGTGGCCACAAATTGTTGAAAGATACAAAAACTACGGCGGCTATCAGTCGCGAACACAACGCGAGATACCGCTCGTCCTTCTTGAAAAAATCGGGTAAGTCGTTTCATGACCTCCCCCTATAAAGCAGTGTGCTTCGACGTCGGCGGAGTGCTGACGCATTCCATGAGCACCGTCATGCCCCAAGCCGCAATTGCCGCGGGGATCGACCTCGAGAAGCTTGGCCCCATTTTCATGGAGATGTTCATCTCTGAAGGCGACACCGACAACCCGGGCCACCAGTTAGAGCGTGGTGAAATTTCAATGGACCACTTTGTGAGCATCATGGGCGACATGGGAACCGAAATTCGTAAAGTGCTACACCCAGCTTCAGAGCATTTCATTATGGCCAAACTTGAACCTGCTCAAGTGATGCACGACTTTGTGCAAGAGGTGCGCGATGCCAATTTCGCTACAGGAATTATTTCAAACGTCATTAGCGAATGGTTGCCATGGTGGGACGACTTCACGCCATCACACGAACTATTTGATGTAGTGCTGTATTCCTGCGACGTGGGCTTACGTAAACCCAATGCATCTATTTATTTATCTGCAGCACAACAACTCAATTTTGCACCCGAAGAAATTGTCTACCTCG
>JBIKNT010000019.1:0-14234 GCA_044358465.1 Ilumatobacteraceae bacterium | reverse complement strand
TTCTACCCGCGACTGCTCCGCACAGCGTCGTCACCAAAAACTCATTGAAGAAGCACCAGCATTCGACCTTCCCGCAGGTGTTGAAGACGCCATGGGTGCAGCTGCAGTAAAAGCTGCCAAAGCTGTTGGATACTTCAACGCAGGAACAGTGGAGTTCATCTTCCAAGACGGAGACTTCTTCTTCCTTGAAATGAACACGCGTTTGCAAGTAGAACACCCAGTTACCGAAGTCATCACCGGCATCGACTTGGTGGAATGGCAAATTCGTGTTGCCAGCGGCGAAAAACTTCCGATGACACAAGAAGAAGTTCTTGCTGCACGTCGTGGTCACGCCATCGAAATTCGCATCAACGCAGAAAACCCAGCAGGCGGAAAGTTCCTCCCCTCACCTGGTCTCATCACCAAACTCGTTACACCCGATGGTTTTGGCGTGCGCTTCGATGGTGGCTACGAATCAGGCGACACTGTGAGCCAGTACTACGACAACCTCGTGGGCAAACTCATTGTGTGGGGTAAAGATCGCCCAACAGCGATTGCGCGCACCATTCGTGCACTCAATGAAATGGTTGTTGAAGGTGTTCACACCACCATTCCTGCCGACATTGCTATTTTGGAACACCCCGACTTCGCCGCAATGAAGCACTCCACCAAGTGGGTAGAAGAAGTGCTCGACTTGTCGAACGTCGGCACCTCTGCTCCTATTCCTGCAGGTGAAGCCGCTGAAGAACTCATTGAGCGCAAGACCACCGTTGAAGTCAACGGCAAGCGCTTCAACGTGAAGATGTGGGTTCCTGAAGGCCAAGCAGTATCGGCTGGCCCAGCAAAGGCCAAGAAGCCAGCACGTGCAGCATCAGCAGGTGGCGCAGTTGGCGGCACCGGCAGCGGCGACGTTGTGGTGCCAATGCAAGGAACCATCGTGAAGGTGCTTGTTGAAGTGGGCCAAGAAGTAGAAGTTGGTCAGTCGGTTGTTGTACTTGAAGCCATGAAGATGGAAAACCAAATTCAGGCCGAGAAGTCGGGCAAAGTAAAAGAAGTTAAAGTCAAAGCCGGCGACACCGTTGGTTCTGGCGACGTTGTTGTTGTTATTGAATAACGCTTCGTAACTACTTTTTATTCAGCAGCTTCGCTGAGTGCTTCGGCAAGCGACGGATGCACTAACAAACTGTCGAGCAAGTCGGCAACTTTCAAGTTGGCTGTTACTGCTAACGCCACAACGCTAATGAGTTCGCCTGCATGGCGACCCACAATGCTGCCGCCCAACACCACACCCGTGTTGGGGTCGGAAATGAGTTTCACAAACCCGCGGGGGTCGTTGTGAATGAGCGCTTTCGCAGTAGATGAGAATGGCACTTTCGTCACACGAATTTTACGACCCGAAGAAAATGCTTCAGCTTCTGCCAAACCCACATCTGCAAGTTCTGGTTCAGTGAAAATTGCTGACGCTGCTTTGTCGTAGTCGAGATGACGATGGTTCGACTTGGTTCCCACCATGAGGTGCTCGGCAATTTTGCGACCCTGCATCGAAGCAACCGACGACAAGGGCAACTTGCCACTCACGTCGCCTGCTGCATAAATGTGGCCCACGTTTGTTTGGCAATGGCTGTCAATGTTGACGTAGCCACGCGAGTCGAGTTCAACACCAGCAGCTTCCAAATTCAGACCCTCCACATTGGGCTCAGAACCAATGGCAAGCACTGCATGCGTAGCGCGCACCTCGCGCCCGTCGGAACACTTCACCACTACTTCGTCGCCAATGCGCTCAATGCTCTCGGCGCGTGCGCCTTTCAACAGTTCAACACCCTTATTAAGGAAGGTTTCTTCGAGTACAGCAGCGGCTTCTGGGTCTTTACCTGGCAGCACTTGCTGACGGCTCACAATGAGCGACACCTTTGCACCAAAAGAGGAAAACATATGCACGAATTCCACGCCTGTTACGCCAGAGCCAACAACAGCAATGCTCTGCGGAAAGATCTTTGGTGGGTAGCACTCACGGGTGGTGAGAATGCGTTCGCCATCGGGTGTGCACCACTGCGGAATACGAGGGCGCGAACCGGTGGCAATAATGAATGCATCGCCTTCAATGCGCTCTTCACCTGCGGTGGTACGCACCAATACTGTGTGAGCATCTATAAAACTTGCCTCGCCGCGAATGATGCGAATGCCTTGGCTGTCGAGCAGTTGCGTGGTGGTATTTTCCAACCGTGTGCGAATGCCGTCGATGCGCTCGGCCAAATTGTCGACATCAATTTCGGCAACGTGTTGCTCTAGACCCATTCCCGCAAAGCGTTTGGTGGCACTTACTGCCCCACCCGTTGCAATCATTGCCTTTGAAGGAATGCAGTCGAGCAAGTGTGCAGCCCCGCCCATAATGTCGCGTTCAATGATGGTGACCTCGGCTCCAAGCCGCGCAGCCCATGTAGCCGCCGTATTTCCACCAGGACCGCCACCAATAATCACCAAACGAATTGTCACGTTTTTAGGTTATCTCTGCGCACCCACGATGTTGGGGCAGTAACGCGATGGAAACGCCAGGTTGTCGCGGCGTTCACCTACGTATTCAAAATGCATGCCATCAGAGGGTGTGAAATTTCCGCCCCATGCAAAACCCCATTGCCGAAAAATACGCACAATGCGACAATCCATACGCGGCACCACACCTTGCCCGTTGACAGACGTATTCATATCGAGCGCCATGCCCCACGAGTGACGTGACAGATAACCCAATTTGCCAGCGAGTCGGTTGTAACGCGGGTAAAAGCACCCGCCATACGCGTTGGTGTTGGCTACATCGACGTATCTACTCAAACCCTGACGTCGCACTTCACTCAATGCACCTTGTATTGCAGCGCGAACATTCACGTTGCATGCGGCCTTTACACCAATGTCGTCAAATACTGTGCGTGGTGAAATAAACCGATCTGGCCAACCACCTTCAATTGACACCTTGCCCGACGCCAGCACTTTGTAGGCAAACTCCCCCACCATGCGCTTGGCCGCCGCTAAGCCCCGCGTGGCATCGGGGTTTGGAGCATCCCACGTTTTACGAACGTGAAATGCGTTGCCATCTCTGAATCCTGCATTGTGTAATGCACTTTCCAACGCCGCCGCATTGGTGAAACCAATCATGGTGTAACGAGTAATCATTTTTGCACCCATCACATCTGCTTGCTGTGGCGACAGCAACAAGTCGGCTTCGCCCACCAGGTCGTCTTCGGCAATATTGCCAATTACAAACTCATGTTGTTTCTCGCGGCTATCGAGCAGGGTCACAATGTCGCCAACGCGCGCATCGCGAATAATTGCTGAACTGCGGCCCATCACAATGGTGTTGGCCAGCAAGGCATCTGCGGCTTCCAACGACAACAAGTTGCGCACCACCTCAATGTCGTGCACCGTTGTCGACATGGGCACTTGATAGCCCCGAGCGACTCTTTGCACCACAGTTTTTGTGAGCGTTGTTTCATTCATGCGGTGCACCTTCACCAGCCCTAGGGTGACGGCCCTGCCTGGAAATGCTCGAGCACCAGCTTTTTTCGCCAAGGCAATGACCTTCTTGCGGTCAACAGCAGAGAAACCCCTCGGCTGAGAAAGCGAAATGGCACGTTTCAACGGTGCGGTTGCTTCAGGTGTCTCGGGCAGAGGCGGGTTAATGGTGTCGGCCTGCGCTGCTAAGGGCAATGCACCTGTCACCACAATGCCCAGCACGCTTCCCCATAGAACCACGCGGCGAAACATGGTGTCACCGTAGTTCCCCCATGCCCTACAGACCTGAATTGTTAGTACCTAAAACCCTTGCAGGAACTACGGTAGAGAGTTGTGAGCAGTGAACCGACCCCTCCCCCAGACGCCGCCGACGAACCCATTGACGCGGCCGAACATGCCCGGGGTCTAGCCCTTGAGCGCTCACGGCGCTTAGGCCAACTCGACGCCATGCGTAGCGCAGGCACCAACCCCTACCCCTACCGTTTCGACCGCACACACACCCTTGCCGACATTCGTAGCGAGTTTGGCGATTTGGAAGCTGCCACTGAAACAGAAGTACATGTAGAAGTAGCTGGGCGCATGTTGTTGAAGCGCGACCAGGGCAAACTCATTTTCGCTTCGCTGCGCGACCGCGATGGCGACATTCAATTGTTTGTTTCCAAAGCAATTGTCGGCGACGAACTCTTCGATGCCATTAATGCTCTCGACCTTGGCGACTGGGTGGGTGTTTCTGGTTTGGTCATGACCACCCGCAAAGGCGAGTTGTCTATCAAGGTCAACTCACTCGTGTTGCTTGCCAAAGCAGTGCGCCCGCTGCCCGACAAATGGCACGGCCTCACCGACCCCGACACTCGCTATCGCCAGCGCTATGCCGACCTCATTTCCAACGACGAAGCCCGCCGTGCATTTGCCATTCGCCACGCCATTATCGCATCGTTCCGCAAAACACTTTCTGCAAAAAGCTTCATTGAAGTAGAAACTCCTGTTCTTCACGCAGAAGCAGGTGGCGCACACGCTCGCCCATTCAACACGCATCACAACGCCCTCGACATGCCGCTCTTTTTGCGCATTGCACTTGAACTGCACTTGAAGCGCCTCATTGTTGGCGGCATGGAACGCGTGTATGAAATTGGCCGCGTGTTTCGCAACGAAGGCATCTCTACACGCCACAACCCCGAGTTCACCATGATGGAGCTCTACCAAGCATTTGGTGACTACAGCGATGTAATGGCTATTACTGAAGAACTCTTCGTCGCTGCTGCTCGCGATGCCATAGGCACCACCATTGTCGACATCAATGGCACACCCACCGACTTAGCCGAACCTTTCCGCCGCGTACGCATGATCGACCTTGTTGCTGAAAAGACCGGCGTCGCTGTTCACCCATCAATGGACCTTGAAGAGTTGCGTGCACTTGCTGCAAAGCACAATGTTCATGTGCAACAACAATGGGGCACCGGCAAAATTATTGAAGAGATGTTTGAAGCACTCGCCGAACACGAGCTCATGGCACCTACTTTTGTGACTGGCCACCCCGTGGAAATTAGCCCGCTTGCTCGCGTCGACCGCAACGACCCCTTCCTCACCGAGCGCTTTGAGTTGTTTGTTGGCGGACGCGAACTTGCAAACGGCTACAGCGAACTCAACGACCCCATCGAACAACGCTTGCGCTTTGAAGACGAACAAAAAGCCAAAGAAGCAGGCAACGCCGAAGCAGGCACCGTCGACGAAGACTATTTACGTGCCCTCGAGTTCGGTATGCCACCAACTGGCGGCCTCGGCATTGGCATGGATCGTCTCACCATGCTCATTGCTGGTGTGCCCACCATTCGCGACATCATCTTGTTCCCCACACTTCGCCCAGAAGTTTTTGAATAACACCAGAAAGGTTCACCTATGACCACTTCCGCTTGGGGCGTTGGCCTCGCCACCGTTGCCGCCGATGGCACCGTTCTCGACACTCGTTTTCGTGCACTTGGTTTTGCCGATGCCATTCCCACCGATGCACCACGTAGCGGCGTTGCTGCCGCCGCACCAGGCGACCCCGAACGTGGCGTTGCCTTTCAACCCGTAGAACTGCTCATCGACACCACTGCAGCACCCACTAGTGCGAGTGACGTGTACTTGCGCTTGCATTTGTTGTCGCACCGCATGGCATTGCCACGCACGCTCAACCTCGATGGCGCCTTTGGGCTTCTTGCCAACGTTGCATGGACCAGTCGCGGCCCTGTTGCCCTCGACCAACTCGAAAGCATCACGTGGAACTTCGCTCAACGCGGCGAACACCTCGTGGTGAATGGCGTCGACAAGTTCCCTCGCATGACCGACTATGTAGTGCCATCGGGCGTACGCATTGCCGATGCCAGCCGTGTGCGCTTGGGCGCTCACTTAGCTGCAGGCACCACCGTGATGCACGAAGGCTTTTGCAACTTCAACGCCGGAACACTTGGCGCCTCAATGGTGGAAGGTCGCATTTCTGCTGGCGTTGTTGTGGGTGATGGTTCCGACATTGGTGGTGGTGCTTCCATTATGGGCACCCTCTCGGGCGGCGGCAAAGAAGTCATCTCAGTTGGCGAACGCTGCTTGCTGGGTGCCAACTCTGGCCTTGGAATTTCACTAGGCGACAACTGCATTATTGAAGCTGGCCTCTATGTAACAGGCGGAACCCTCGTGCGTCTTCCCGATGGCGAAGTGGTGAAAGCACGTGCGCTGTCGGGCGCCAACAACTTGCTCTATCGCCGCAACAGCACCAATGGGGCTGTTGAAGCTTCGCAACGTGAAGGCACCTGGGGCGGCTTAAACGCTGCTCTTCATAAGAACTAACAATGACTCCACAAGACCTCGCCCAACTTATTCGCGCTCGTCGCAGCAGTTTGCTCATCGACGCACAACGTGAAGTACCGCGCAACATTGTTGAAGAGTTATGCGAGTTACTTACCTGGGCACCCAACCATAAGCGCACCTGGCCATGGCACCTAGCGGTTCTTTCAGGAGACTCACGCCGCGAACTAGGTGAAGCTATTTCTACTGTGATGGCCGCTCAAGGCGAAGAAGACTTCAAGGTCACTAAGGCTCGCACGAAGTATCTGCGCTCACCCATTGTTATTGCCGTGGGTGCAGCACCTGGCGACTCTGAACAGCGCACCGCAGAAAACCGATACGCCGTTGCTGCAGGAATTCAAAACCTTCTTCTCGGCGCCGAAGCACATGGCCTTGCCACATTGTGGGGCTCACCGCCCAAAGGCGCCAACGACGCCATGAACGCTGTGTGCCAGTTCCCCGCTACCACCGAAGTGATGGGGCTCATTTATGTGGGCTACCCGAATGGTGTTATCGAGTCGCCGGGCAGGCCTGCAGCACAGGTGAACTGGCTGTAAGTGGCTTAACGCCCAGGCTGGTACGTGCCAAAGATCTCACGTAAGGCATCACTTACTTCACCCAGGGTTGCGTGTGCACGCAGTGCTTCTTTCATGGGGTACAGCAAGTTGTCTGTGCCACGAGCAGCAGTTTTCAACTCTTCCAACTTGGCAGAAACAAGTGCCTGATCGCGATCGGCCTTGAATTTCTTCAGGCTGGCAATTTGGTTCACCTGGAGTTGTGGGTCGATGGGGAAAACCTTTGGCTCTGGCTCTTGGCCAATGTTGAACTTGTTCACGCCCACAATGACGCGCTCATCGTTGTCGATAGATCGTGCGTAGTCGTAAGCAGCTTGTTCAATTTCATCTTGCTGGAAACCAGCTTCAATGCCGTCTACTGCCCCACCCATCTCGTCGATGCGTGCGATGTATTCCCATGCCAATCGCTCTACCTCATCGGTGAGGTTTTCAATGAAGTATGAACCAGCAAGTGGGTCGGGCGTATCGGCCACACCACTTTCGTATCCAATAATTTGCTGTGTACGCAAAGCAATGCGAGCAGCTTCTTCTGTTGGCAAACTCAATGCTTCGTCGTAGCCGTTGGTGTGCAAGCTCTGTGTTCCACCAAGCACTGCTGCAAGGCTTTGCACCGCTACACGCACAATGTTGTTGAGTGGTTGTTGAGCGGTCAGCGTGCTGCCACCTGTTTGGGTGTGGAAGCGCAATAACTTGCTCGACTCTTTCTTTGCACCAAAGCGCTCGCTCATGATTTTGTACCACATGCGTCGTGATGCACGGAACTTCGCAACTTCTTCAAAGAAGTTATTGTGACCATTCCAAAAGAAACTCAAACGTGGTGCGAAGTCGTCAACATCAAGACCAGCGTCTACTGCTGCTTGCACGTATGCAATGGCGTTGGCGAGCGTGAATGCAATTTCCTGAACTGCAGTGCTTCCGGCTTCACGAATGTGATAGCCAGAAATGGAAATGGTGTTCCACTTCGGCACGTTCTGTGAGCAGTACTCAAAGATGTCGGTAATGATGCGCATGGAAGGCCGCGGTGGGTACACGTAGGTACCGCGTGCGATGTATTCCTTCAAAATGTCGTTCTGAATGGTTCCGCTAATGGCACTGGCAGGAATGCCCTGCTCTTCAGCAACCAATTCATACATCAAGAGCAAAATGGCACCCGTTGAGTTGATGGTCATTGATGTGGAAACTTTGTCGAGTGGCAAGTCGGCAAGAAGTTTGCGCATGTCGTCAATTGAGTCAATGGCAACGCCCACTTTTCCTACTTCACCTTCGGCACGTGGGTGGTCGGAGTCGTAACCCATTTGTGTAGGCAAGTCGAATGCACACGACAAACCTGTTTGGCCTGCACCCAGCAGAAACTTAAAGCGCTCATTCGTTGAAGTAGCAGTACCAAAGCCTGCGTACTGACGCATGGTCCACAACTTGCCGCGGTACATGGTTGGGTACACACCACGTGTATATGGAGGCTTGCCCGGGTCGCCTAACTGCGTGGCTGGGTCCCAGCCTGCAAGGTTTGCACTCGTGTACAGGGGCGCAATGGGAATGCCCGAGTCGGTACGAGGGTCAAGGGAATCGGGGGTGGGAGTACTGCTTGCCATAGACCCAAAATCGTAAGGGTTTCAAGAGTGTTCTCGGCGCGGTAAAGCCCGCTTTTCGCAACAATTTGCGCCGAGAATGCCCACCTAGGAGGCACAAGATCAAAAATAGAGAAAACTCATGCGAATCTACATACACACAATGCCTCTTGTCGCTAGCCAGGCCCTTCATCACGAGCATTACCATAAGTGGATGGTCAATACGACGAAGTTGCAGAATAGAGCAACAGCTGGCAAACGCCCTCGGTTGAGCCAGGCCGAAGCCGAAGTACGCATGAAGAACGCAACGGCTCAACTTCTTCTCGCTCACCCACCGGCAGATGTAACTGTTCATATGATTTCGGCCAAAGCCGGAGTGCACCACGACTACGTAGCGCGCTATTTCGGTTCTCGCGAAGAGCTCATGATTCAGACCATTGAAGCGGCAGTTCTGGGCACCATCCTTGCAGCAGACGATAAGGGAACAGACCCTGTTTCTGCTCTCGACGCCAATGAGAACATCATGGCTATGGTCAACGCACGCCTACGAACCATGTCGTATTTACTCGCATGCGGAGTGCCCCCTGAACGCTTCGCAGAGAATCAAAAAATGATTCACAATTTTGGTCTTGCGCAGTTTACGAACCCGCGCCTCACCGATCGAACCAAGATGAACTTCACTTTGATGGCAGTTGTCCTTGTTCAGGGAATGGCTATTCTTGGAGAAGTGAATAGCATGACCGAGGAACAAAAAGCAGACATTCGTGCATTCATCGCGCATTTTTCTCACATCACGGAACAGATACAAACCGAGTTGAAGTGGGACAAACCTGTTCCCAAAAAGCGCAAGTAAGCGCTTAGCGCGCAGCCACCACCGCAATTTCCATGCGCCACTCCGAGCGAGCAAGTGCTGGCACCGTTACCAGTGTGCTCGCGGCTAAATGCCCCTGCAACACAGCATCGCGAGCGGCCATCACTACGGCGAGGCGTGCGCTGAGGTCTCCGTCTTTTTTATGTTCCGCAGCGTTCTCCACTACATACGTAGTGATGGAAACAATGTCGCGCACCGACAGCTGAGCTTCGGCCAAGATGGCGGAGATATTGGCCCACACCACTGCGGCCTGTTCGCTCAAATCGGCGGGAACCGTTCCATCGGCACGGGTGGGCACCACGCCCGAAGTGAACACCCACGACTCTGCCCCACTCACTTCAATGCCGTGCGCGTATGCCGCTGCGGGCTTTGCCATGGTTTCGGGCTGCAAGATGCGGTTCATGTGGTGGAGGGTATCGGCGTAGTCTGTGGCTATGGCAATTATCGACGACACCACCACTTCCCCCGGTTCCATCGACGGCATCCCCCTCACCCGTAAGGAAGTGAGCCTTGACGGCCCACCAAAATTTACGAATAGCGCCGACGAGCGCTTGCACGTGAAGCAACGTCTTGCTGGCGCACTGCGCGTGTTTGGCAAGTTTGGTTTTTCTGAAGGTGTGGCTGGCCACATTACGGTGCGCGACCCCGAATTCCCCGACCACTTTTGGGTGAACCCTTTTTCGATGTCGTTTCGCCAAGTGAAAGTAAGCGACCTCATTTTGGTGAACCATCATGGCGACGTGGTGTACGGCAAGCGCCCCGTGAACCGCGCTGCATTTGTTTTGCACTCTGCAGTGCATGCCGCTCGCCCCGACATCAATGCCGCTGCTCACTCGCACTCGGTATATGGCAAAGCATGGTCGGCTCTTGGCCGCACATTAGACCCCATTACACAAGATGCATGTGCGTTCTATAACGACCACAGCGTTATTACCGACGCTGCCGGAAAAGTGGTGTTTGAAATTGAAGACGGCGAGCGTTTCGCCGAATGCTTCAGCTCAGGCAAAGCAGCTATTCACCAAAACCACGGTTTGTTTACAGCAGCCGAGACTGTTGATGCTGCTGCGTATTGGTTCATCAGCATGGAGCGCAGTTGCCAAGCACAACTTCTTGCCGAAGCTGCTGGCACGCCAAAACTCATTCCACATGAATGGGCGCAGTACACACGCGACAACACTGCGCATCAACTCGCCGGATGGTTGAACTTCCAACCACTGTGGGACGACATTTGCGTGTCTGACCCCGACCTCTTCGACTAGGCAGCGTTGACTTCCCCAGAAACAGCGCCGGCACCCAACAAGCGTCTCAAAGGTTTTGAAGCAGAGTTACTGTTCATCTTTTCTGCGTTCGCATTGAACGCCGGAAATGCAATGGGAAAAGCGCAATTCGACAATGTTGCGCCAGCAACCATGGCATGGCTGCGCATGTTTGGCGCCATGTTGGTGGCGGTGTGCATTGTTGGCCCACGCCGCCTTGCACCAAAACTGTGGACACGTCAGGAATTAAAAAGCGCAGCGATTCTTGGGCTCTCTACTGGCCTCACCAGCACCTTTTTCTACATGGCAATAGATCGCTTGCCGCTGGGAAAGGGCGTGTCGATTGAGTTCATTGGCCCTATCACGGTCGCAGCGCTTTTCACTCGCACCAAACGCAACGCAATAGCACTCGTTGTTGCTGTTGTTGGCGTTGCAATTTTGAGTGGCGTTGAACTGAGTGGCGAACCACTAGGCGTACTCTTCATTTTCATTGCAGCAATTTTTTGGGGCATTCACATTGTGTACGCAGGAAAAGTTGCCAATGCGCACGGCGGGCTCGACGGGCTAGCCATGTCGTTTATTTTTGGTGCACTGCTCACTTTTCCCATGGGCGCACCCGACATTGGTGCCGTCATTACGTACCCCTACCTCATTGGGTTAGGCATTGTGGTGGGCGCACTAGCGAGTGTGACCAGTTACGGCATCGACCAACGCATTTTGCGCATCGTTACCGTGCGTCACTATTCGGTGCTCTTGGCAATGCTGCCCATTGTTGCCACCATCTTTGGCTACGTGGTGTTTCACCAAACCCCGCAAAGTTGGGACTACTTAGGAAGCGCGTTGATTATTGCCGGAATTATTTTGCAGGAACGCCGGTAAGCACTTTCCACGACGCAGGCATTGCGGCGCGTACTTGACTTGGTGTCATACGCAATGTGGTTTCAGGAACCATGTCGGCAATAACACGACCCTCGCTGTAATGCGCAGTCACGTGTGCAACGCCTTCAAATAACGCACGGCGGCACTCCACAAGGTCTGCCGGTGGTGAAGCATCGAGCCAACCCCAAATGGTGAGCGCAATGGTGAGGTCGTGAACAACTGGTGCACGGCTAAACAACGAAGCACGCTTTAATGCAATGTTGATGCAGCCACGCAACGCGTCGTCGACATGCTCGCCTTTTTGCACCTGCACCTGTGGGCGCAGCTTGGCAGCAAGCAGCAATACATAACCCTGGTCGGGGCCTTGGTTTCCTAAACGGTCACCACTTGGCTGCAACCCTTCAATTTCACCTTTGCGGTCGGGCTGCCACGCAGCCGGAACATGTTCGGGCGATGCATAAGCATGCGCACGAGTAGCAAAAGAAACAGGAGCGTTACGAGGAGCGGCCATGACCTAAGAGTAGTTGTTATGCCGAGGTGTGCAACAACCCATACACCAGTGACTCTTCAAGAGCTTGCCACGACGCTTGGATGATGTTTGCCGACACACCAATGGTGGTCCATGAACGCTCGCCGTTGGTGGCGTCGATGAGTACGCGGGTAATTGCACCCGTTGCAGTAGCGCCATCGAGAATGCGCACCTTGTAGTCGGTGAGATGCACCTTCGAGAGTTGTGGGAAATGACCGAGGAGCGAACCGCGCAATGCCGAGTCGATGGCGTTCACAGGGCCGTTGCCTTCCGACGTACGAACGAAGCGTTCGTCGCCGAGCCACACTTTCACTGTTGCTTCAGTGGTGAAGGTGCCGTCGGCTGCTTCATCGGTGATAACGCGCATGCTTTCCACATTGAAGAACTCTTGCTTCCAACCTGCGGCGTAACGCATGAGCAATTCCAAAGACGCATCGGCTGCTTCAAAGTGGTAACCCTCGTGCTCAAGGCGCTTCAGGTCGTCAATGACCTGGTTCACTGCAGGGCCATCCATGGTCAAGCCAAGTTCATCGGCTTTCATTTGAATAGTTGCGCGGCCAGCCATTTCCGACACCACAAAACGCGTGCCGTTACCTACTAGTTCAGGAACAATGTGCTCGTATGCATCTTTTGCGCGAGCAATGGCCGATACGTGTAGGCCTGCCTTGTGTGCAAATGCTGAGGAACCAACATAAGGAGCCTGTGGGTTGAGGGGGCGATTCAATACTTCAGCCACAAAGTTGCTGACCGAAGTGAGGCGCTCCATGTTCGCTGGTGGCAAGCACTCGTAACCCAACTTCAATTGCAAGTTCGGAATGATGGTCGTGAGGTTTGCATTACCCGTGCGCTCGCCCAAACCGTTAAGCGTTCCTTGCACGTGGCGCACACCGCTTTGCACTGCAGCCATCGAGTTGGCAACGGCACAACCTGTGTCGTCGTGGCAGTGGATACCGAGTGTTGCATCGCTACCGATGTGCTTGCGTACTGCAGCAACAATGTCGCCTACTTCGCTGGGCAATGAACCACCGTTGGTATCGCACAACACCAAGTGTGTTGCACCTTTCATCACAGCAGCTTCTAAAACACGCAGCGAGAACTCTTGGTTATTTTTGAAACCGTCGAAGAAGTGTTCCATGTCGACAAGAACGCGCTTGCCGTTGCCCTTCAAAAACTCCACCGAGTCGGCCACCATGGCAATGCCCTCTTCAAGAGTGGTTTGCAACGCATTTTCTACGTGGTAGTCCCAGCACTTTGCCACAATGCACACCGCAGGAGTTTGCGCTTCAATGAGGTTGCGCAGTGTGTCGTCGTCATCAACCTTGCCGCGTGGACGACGCGTTGAACCAAATGCCACCAACACCGAGTTGGTGAGTTTCAACTCGCTACGAGCACGAGTAAAGAATTCGATGTCTTTGGGGTTGGCACCTGGCCAGCCACCTTCAATGAAGTGCACGCCCAAATAGTCGAGCTGTTCAGCAATACGCAGTTTGTCTTCAACAGTTGCCGACACACCTTCTACTTGCATGCCATCACGCAAGGTGGTGTCGAATACCTCAACAAAGTTCTCGTTTTTTGTACTCATGTGCTTCTACTTTCTCTACTCGTTTAGTCTCGCTGGAATTACTGCATTTCCGTACGGGCCCTAGAACGCAAAAAGCCGCCGAAGTCGGCGGCCGCGCACGAGGGAAACCCGTACGCTACGAAATAATAATGATGGATACAGCAACAACAGCGATGCGGCAAGGAGCCGAAAACTGTGGGGTTGCTGTGGACATCACAAGGAACAGTCTGCCCTGTCCCCCGCCCAACGTCAATACCTACAAGCCCTCTAGCAGATATTTTTCCTGAGGATTACCTGTGGATAAGCCTGTGGGGAACGCTGGGGACACCTATTTGGCGAGCTCGCACCAGTGGGCATACTCCGGAATTTGGCCACGAACGGCCTTTCCGTAGATCTCTGCCACCTTCAAGGTGATGGGTCCGGGGCATGGCACCGAGCGATCGTCGACCGAGTTGATGGCACTTACTTCAGCAGCCGTACCCACGCAGAAGATCTCTTCGGCAATGTAGAGGTCGGAACGGGCAAGATCGCCCTTCACTACTTCGTAACCCAGGTCTTCCAAGATCTTGATAACGCTCCACTGCGTGATGCCTTCCAAAGCACCAGCCGACAATGGCGGCGTGATGATTTTGCCGTTGCGCACGACGAAGAGGTTTTCCCCGGTGCATTCGCTTACAAGACCTTCGTTGTTC
>JBIKNT010000147.1:0-4473 GCA_044358465.1 Ilumatobacteraceae bacterium | reverse complement strand
GGGTGAACCAGTTTGGCTTCCATGGTTTGCTACTCGAACGACCAAACCAACCCAAGACGGTCGTAATGAAACCAGGCATTCCCAGGAAGACGAAACCAAACGTCAACATCTTTTCTGCGTCATCAATGTTGCTCGTGAGGAGTTGACCCCACCAACGTGCAACGAACATCATAAAAGTGACTTTCAAAATACCGCGCGGCATATAGCGATGTAGCGCTTCCACGTTAGGGAATTTGTCATCAATGATTGCTACCAACTTTGGCAGCAAATACAAAGCGGCACCTGTCCATAGCGCCCAGTTGTTTCCAATAAAGACAATGGCAACGAACACAAACGACGTAGTGCGAATGAGCGAAGAAATAATAACTTGTGTATTGCTTGGGTCAGGAAGCGAGGACGCGGACAACTCACGCAACTTGCCAGGCGTCAAAACAGTCGTTGCATTTTCTAATGCGTAACGTAAAACAAGCACCACAAGAACAATGACCTGAATTCGCAATACATCATCTGCATACGACGGGCGGAAACCGGTGAGGCCAGGTAATGAGCCAAACATTGAGCCTGCAGCCCATGCACCAAATAGTGCAATCATCACAAAGTCTGCTGCTCTATCCCATGCACCAACAAGCCCCACCGCATCTTTGCGACGGAAAGGACGCGACGCGCTAGCCAACACTGGCACCGCGAAACTAAACACCCAAATTCCTAATAACCCTCGTACCGAATCAGATGAGTGAATGCCGCCGCCCAGCACAACGAGCACGCCAAACACTGATGCCGCCATGAACCCGGCAAGTGCATCGAATGAGCCAATAATGACAACTGCAGTGAGCCATGCAAGCGACGGCATCACTGCATTGAAGTCGGTGCTTACTGCAGAGCCAACGCCCACAACAACACCAAGCAACGGCAGCAACAGCCATGCCACGCCAAGTAGCGAACGCAGATACGTGCCGTCGGTGAGTACGCGCCCAACCAAAGGCGATACCCGAGCTAGCTTCATCGGCAAGGCAGCAACAATACGATCGACAAAAGAGCTTCTTGGTAGGCGCAGAATATCTTTTTTAACGTCTGCTGCTGAGGAGTGATGTTTCACGGTGACATCTGAAATATCACCCGAGCCGCGATCATCTTTGTCGCGGCTATCTGAGCCATCATCATCATTTTCACGACGACGGCCTGCAACAGCCATTCCTGCCAAGGCCAAAAGCCCCACCATGTCGCCTAGCAATCCGACCACCGCTTTGGGTTCAGACTGTGGATCGTATGGCGCGCCTCCAGGGCCTTGTGCACCTGCACCGCCCTCACCCGACGATGAATTTGACGTCGGTTTCTTGTCTTTATCGGTTGGTGCGACAGGGGCATTTTCAGCATCAACAACAATGAGTCCAATGGATGTTTTGCTCAACGTACCGTCTGGCAAGTTGCCACTTAATGTCAACGTGTGCTCGCCCAGTTCAATTCCTAGTGGGGTTGTAAAGCTTTCACTAAATGCGCCATTTGTATCGGTCATTGCGGTGCCGAGTTTGATGGGTGTTGAGTTCATCCACACTTCAACTTCAGACTCTTTGGCGAAACCTTCGCCTTGAATTGAAATGGTGCGATTGCGATACACGCGAAGACCCGTAGATCCATCGCTGAGCACCACAGAATCTTCAGGAAGTGTGGGAATAACACGCACCACAAACTGGCCCGGCAACTCGATGGTTGCCGAATTGTCGTCGTTGATAACCACGATCAGATCAATAAGTTTTCCGTCAATAAGAACTTGCGCTTTGTCTGGAGCCATCCGTACTCCACCGCTTCCAGGAAGCACTTCAATCTCTGGCACTGTCGTCGGTACTGGAACGGTTGTTGGAGGAAGAACCCCAGGCACAACTGTTGTTGTCGTCGGCGTTGCTTCAGGAATGGAGGTTGTAGGAGTAGGTGGCGCTGGCGCTGGAGCAGACGGAGCAGGCGCCGTTGTGGTGGGGGCTGCAGGCGCTGTAGTGGTAGGAGCTGGTACTAGAACTGGGCGTGGTCGGAATCGGTCGACTACCAACCGCACCGCTTCACTCGTCACGCGCGACTCTTGGTTGGGAGCAAGGTCGAGCACGTCGAGGTCGGCGTTGAGTGCATCAACTTCTTCTTGCGTGTCGATGTCTAAATAGCCCATCGCATGAAACTCGGTGACAGTAAATATGCAGTTGTTATTTGCCGTTCCATCGGCGCAAATCATCAACTTATTCACGGCATCTACAAGTGCTTGAACCTCAGCAAAAGAGTCTGTTGATTCTGCAGACATCACTGCAAGGAACTGGTTAATGATGCCAATATTTGACGAGTCAACGCCAACAATTCCCGCTGCGTTAAACGTGCTCTGCAGTGGCTCGGCATTGGCTCCGTCATAGGCACTAATAACCGCCAATGCGCTTTCCTGCGATGTACGAACTTGGTTTGCTATTGCTTGAATTTCTGTAAGCGAATCGACACCGAGGGTGTCATCGGAAGTATTCGCAATCGCTGCAATCAGCAATGCGATGTTGTCGCTCGTGGCCCCACTGATCCCAATGAGCGCAAGACGAGCAGCAGTGAGTGGCAACTGTGCTTGTGCCCCGGTTGAAACGAGGAAAATATCTGCAACAACGTCAGATATTGCCTGCAATTCGGAGTATATATCAACCTGAGAAGTTGCAGAGCCGTCAAATATTTCGTTGAGCAAATTTGCTTTTCCAGCAGTGTCAACACGAGTCAGATGCATTGCTATGTAGTCAGAAGCCACCAGCGAAATATCTCCATCGCTTTGACCATCTGCTCCCAGCAAAATTGCAATGTACCCAGTAACAACACCTTGAATACTTGCCGTGGTGTTGGAATCGGTTTCAGTTATTTCTGCGAATGCTGAATTGAGGGAAGTTAAGTTCCTTGCAAAAGCACCTGAAACTTCAGCGTTGGCATAGTCGGCAAGCGACGGAGTTGTTGTGGCACTTGTTCCGTCGTATCTACTAATAATGTCAAGTGCATTTTGACGCGACAGCACAACGGCAGCAGTAACAAGTATTTGCAATTCAGACATAGTGTCGATGGCTGAACCATCATCTGCACTGGCCCGAATGACCGCAAGAACTTCAGCAAGGTTTTCTGCGGTAACACCAGTAATGCCAAGAGCGGCAAGATCACTAGCGGTGAGTGCTGGTGAGGCAGCTACACCTGCAGCTTCATTCATGAGTCGCGTCACTCGAGATGCCATTGCGGCAAGTTCGCTATAACTATCGACCGCAGTTGTTGCCTGGCGGTCGATGAGGTCGTTGAGCAAGCTCACTTCCCCACCGGCATCGACGGTTGAGAGTCCGAGTGCAGCAAATTCGGCTGCCGACAAAGACGCACCACCATCGGCTACCCCATTGGCAGAGGTAAGCACTTTGGCGTAAGCATCTACGAGAGCTTGCACTTCAGGTTGGGCATCGGTATCGCTTGCCGGCATGACCGCGATGAATGTGTTGACCGCGGTGATATTGGCCGAACTCACACCTGTGACACCGATGTTTTCAAAGTCTGCGAGAGTGGGAGTTGCATTTGAACCGCTGTGGCTAGAAATGATTGCCTGAGATGCATCACGCGCGTTGGCAATTCCCGTATCGACTGCTCCCTGCAACTTGGCGAAACTATCGATTCCAGAACCGGAATCGTCGGTGGTAGCAATAGATGCAAGCACCGAAGAAAGATTTGATGCAGTCACTCCTGCAATACCGATGAGCGCAAGCTCAGCTGGGGTGAGAGCAGGAGTTGCATTGCCTCCGGCTGCTGTTACTCCAAGTCGAGCCACAATATTGGCCAGTGTCTGAAGTTCAGCGAGAGAGTCGACTTCGCTTGTTGCGCTGGCGTCGATGATGGAGTTGAGAAGATTCGCTTGAGCGGTATTTGCGATATCGGCAAGGCCAATATTTTGAAACTGAGCAGCAGAAAGCGTGAGCCCACTATTTGCTATTCCGTCAGCACCATTGAGAATTGCCACGTACGTATCGACAATGGCCTGGACTTCTGCACGTGAGTCGGTTGCACTAGACACCAGCGATGCAACAACTGTATTGATTGCTGAAATATTTGCGGCACTTACTCCGGTCACAGAAATGGTATTGAAGTCCGCCTCACTCGGAGTGGTATTTGAGCCGTCGTAGCTGGAAATGATGGTGAGCGAAGCGCGTGAAGCCGCAAGTGTGGCATCGACAAGAGTGCCGAGTTCACTTAATGAGTCAATACCACTGCCGTTGTCTGCCGTGCCTGCAATCGCCGCAATGACCGCCGTAATGTTCTCTGTGTCTACACCAGTAATACCCAATACAGCGAGATCTTGCGGAGTAAGCGCAGGAACGACTATTTCGCCTGCGGCTGTTGCAAAGATTGATTTCACAATGACCGCAAGAGCAGCAATTTCTGCTTGGGTATCAACTGCTGTATTGGCCAATGTGTCGATGACGTCGTTGATTAACGAAG
>JBIKNT010000018.1:0-14324 GCA_044358465.1 Ilumatobacteraceae bacterium | reverse complement strand
GCCTTCAACACGAACAGTACCCAAGTGTGAAACATCGAATACGACGGCTGAGTTACGACATGCAAGGTGTTCTGCAATGGTTCCTGTTGGGTACGAAATGGGCATCTCCCATCCCCCAAACTCAACCAATTTTGCTCCGAGGCTTCGATGCGCGGCATGCAGTGCAGTGGTGCGCATGTATTAAAGGCTTCTAGAGTCCAACTACGCGATCCGAAACAGGGCTTGCAACATCGTCAATCACTTGCCAGCCCATCGACTTTATTTCTGCGTCGATGGAATCTTTCACGCCTGATAACGGAAGAACATTGAGCACACCTTGCCCATTGCGCAAAACATCGATGAGATTCTCGCCGTCACAAAAGACAACGGATGATCCGCTGATGACCACATGTGCAGAAGCAACATCGGTATTCAAATTGTTCCGCATGTAACGGAAAACTTCACGAACAGATTCCAACTTAATACCGGCGTCTAACAGATTCTTAATGACCTTGAGTTCAAGCAGATCGCCGTACGAATATTCACGACGTGTTCCACTTCCTGTTGCTGCAGTGAGAGAAGGAATGACCAAATTGGTACGCGCCCAGTAGTCGAGCTGACGGTATGAGATGCCCACAATGTGAGCTGCCTTAGTACCGCTGAAGCCTGCCATAGGTGTCTAGCCTACGATCTCGCACCCCTTGCAACAACAACTAGTCGAAGAAGTCTTCGGGGCTCACATTTTCAATGAAATCCTTGAATTCATCAATGATTTCGTTTTCGTTATCTTGCTCTACGGCTACATCTTGGCCAATAATCTTGCCAACGAGCTCCAACAAATCATCAGCGACGAAGATCGGGCAATTTACTCGTAAAGCTAATGCAACGGCATCCGAGGGCCGAGCGGATACAGGCTCCACTTCCCTACGAGACACGAAATGAATTTCGGCGTAATAGGTTTCGTTCTTCACTTCGGTAATGACGACTTTTTCAATATCGCTCCCAAAGTTTTCAATGATGGCGATACAAAGATCATGAGTTAACGGGCGCGGAGGCTCAATGCCTTCTAACGCCGCGTGAATTGCCGAGGCTTCTGGACCACCGATATACAAGGTCATTACTCGATGAGGATCAACTTGCTCACGCAGTACAAGCACTGGTGCATTCGTAGGCATCTCTATGCGCACACCCACAACGTCAAGTTCTTGCATAAAAAGAGATTAACCGAGCCTTGGCGGGTCTGCCTAACGCGGATCTATAAATTGCTGTATTGCTTGACGCACCAATACTTGGCGAAGATTTCCAGCATTTATTACCAGGGCATCAAGAATCTCGAGCGATTGCTCGCGAGCGGCTGGATTTCGCTGACGCAGAAGTGGCATGAGGCGCTGTTCAAACAGCGTTGCTTCTTTTTCAGCTGCTAGACGCCATGATTTCAAATGTCTAATTTCAATACCGAGGTCAAGAAACGCCTTCGCGATGGCGGCCACTTCCCTAGCCGTACCTTCATAAAAACTCTCGCCACCTACCGGCTTTGGAACTAAAAGTCCGAACTGCTCTAGCGCATCAATATCACTCGCCAACAATCCAGACGACTCCATGAGTGACTCGCGAGAAACGGGACCAATTGCATCATGCGTTGAAACAACAGCCGCTGGTTCCGCAACTCGCAAAGCAGGACGACGCGAGGTGGGGTGAGCTCTTTCACTTTGTGCAACTACCTCTGGGTCGACGATGACAAAATCGCCTGTCTCATCGATATCACTCGATGGTACAGAGGCATGAACACCATTATTGACTGCGGTCAGCACCCGAACGCGCGGAACTTCTTGACTCACGTCGGTCACGCTTGATTCGCGCAGCGAACGAGGAAGTTGACTCACTGGGTTAGTGGGGTCACGCGGAACCGCACCCGACTCATCGAGCCGATCTCGTATGACTCGCAGTGGGAGATAATTCGTTTCTTGCTCGCGCAAAATATATTTTAAACGATCTACTTCAGAGTCAGAGAACTTCCGGTATCCCGAAGCAGTTCGTTCTGGCTCAATGAGACCTTGACTCTCGAGAAAACGAATTTTAGAAATGGTGACGTTAGGAAACTCTTCAAGGAGCAACCCAAGAACTTCACCAATACTTTTATAGTTTCGCTCAGGCATTATCCACAGTTCTATCAAAAAACACAAGGCGGAATTTACCAATTTGCAGTTCGTCTCCATGCGACAAAACCACTTCATCTACCCGTTGCTGGTTGACATAAGTGCCGTTCAGCGAACCCACATCACGCACCTTGTACAAGCCTTCATGGTAAATGACCTGGGCATGACGACGCGAAACCGTAATGTCATCGAGAGGTATATCGGACTGTGGATGGCGTCCGATGTTTGTGGAGCCTGCGACGAGCGCAAAACGGTCTCCATATTGTTCACCGGTGCGAGACACGAGTACCGCTCCGCCAACAGGAACCTCTGCTGTACGAAACACGATGTCATCATGTGGAGAAGATGACTCTTGGAGAGCGTCAACACGCGTCAGAGTAATTGTGCGATCGGATGTGCTGTCGAGCACTGCACCGCACACCGAGCAGAACGCCGCTTTTGGCGGATTGCGGTGTGAGCACCGGTTGCAGTACACATAGGCCATTACTAACCGCCGATGAGATTTTGGTAGGCAGAGCTTGTTAATAACTGTTCAAATTGAGCAGGATCAGACAATTCAATTTCACAAATCCAACCGTCACCATAAGGATCGGAGTTCAACAGTTCAGGATTCTGCGCTAACGCTTCATTAACCTGCGAAACCTTCCCCGATAACGGTGCATAAATATCGGAAACCGACTTTGTGCTCTCAACTTCAGAAAAGCTTTGACCCAGTGCAACAACTGCTCCAACCGTTGGGATCTGAACGAACACAACGTCTCCCAAAGCATCTTGGGCGTAGTCGGTGATGCCAATGCGGATGCAATTCCCACTCAACTTGGCCCATTCATGGTCGGCGCTGTAGCGGAGGTCTTCAGGAATGTTCATGGTCATATCGTACTTCTCCTCGCTCTACCGGCGCGGAGATGCTCCGCTATGGCTGGCAAATACCGCCAGGCAGTGAGATAGCTCAAAAAGAGTCCTGGAATAACAAGCAACCACCCGACAACGAGGAACAGATCTTCTATGGCAATACCGCTGTGGGCGAGCGTGAGGGCAGGTACGGCAAACATCAAGATGAATGTTGCCCATTTACCGAGGTAGGTCACGGAAAAGCGCTCCATTCCAAATGCGGTGGCGACCACCATCAAGAGACCAATTCCCGCCTCGCGAAACAAAATGAGCCCGGCAATCACCCAGGGTACGGCACCATCAATGCCAAGAGCAACGAGCCCCACGATGAACAGCAGCCGGTCGACCGTTGGGTCCAAAATGGCTCCGAGGGGAGATACCTGATGAAAGCGACGAGCGACGTAACCGTCGATCCAGTCGGTCGCCCCTAAGGCCCCCAGAATGAGGGCAGCTGCGAGTCGAGAATCTCGCTCAAAAAGCGCCCAAAGGAAGATGGGGAGACATAACAAGCGCACCAATGAGATGAAGTTGGGAACGGTCAACACACTTTTTCGGTTGAAGAGCTCTGACATACCCCGACACTAGACCGCTATTGTTACGAGATGACGGCAAATGAGAAAACCTCCAACACCGACCATGAAGGCCAAGTTGTAGTAATTACTGGCGCAGCATCGGGTCTTGGGGCGCGTTTCGCCGAGTTGTTTGCACAACGTGGAGCTCACATCGTGATCGGAGACATCGCCGAGGAGGCTGCACACAAATTGGCTACTTCGCTAGGAGGAACAAGTCTCAAATGTGACGTCACCAAATCACACGAAGTCGATGCTCTCGCCGACCTTGCCGTGTCACATTTTGGAAAAATAGATGTTTTCGTCAACAACGCAGGCATCGCGCCAGCTCCCAACGAAGAGCGATTTGCCACAGCAGTGGCCAACCAAATGTTGCGCCTGGAAAACAATGTGGCAGCCACGACTCCCCTCAACGTCATCACCGACATGTCTGACGAAGACTGGGACCACATGCTGAAGGTTCATCTCTATGGAACTTTCTATGGCAGTCGCGCCGCTGCGCGCCATATGACGCCACAACGATCCGGGAGCATCATCAACATTTCTTCCGTCCTTGGCCTGCGCCCAACCGCAATGGCTCCCCACTACTCCACCGCTAAGGCAGCCATCATTGCCTTAACGAAATCGCAGTCACAAGAACTCGCGCCATTAGGCGTTCGCGTCAATGCTGTTTGTCCGGGCTATATCGATACGCCACTGTTGGCACCCATGAACGACCTCATGAAGGTTGCTATCGTCTCGCAAATTGGCGTCGGGCGCCTGGGCACCGACGATGAAATTGCCGAGATGGTTTCTTTCATCGCATCACCCAAGGCCTCGTATTGCACGGGTGAGGTTTTCAGCGTCACCGGGGGCTACTCAGGATGAGTTCCGTCTTTAGCCTCATCCTCCAGAGAAAAATACCTGGGCATTTCGTATATGAAGATGAAAATGTATTTGCCATCATGACTATTAACCCCATCGCAAATGGGCACGTCTTAGTCATTCCCACTCAAGAAGTTGATCAGTGGACCGATGTTGACGAAACCACTCGGCAAAAACTATTCACCACCGCTCACCGCATCGCCGAAGCACAAAAGAAGATCTTTCCTTGCGAAAGAGTTGCACTCATCATTGCTGGCTTTGAAGTACCCCACAGCCACCTACACGTCATTCCTGCTACATCAATGCACGATGTGTCTTTCAGTAATGCCGCGGCAACCGTCGATCATTCCGCATTAGCAGAGTTTGCTCAGAGCATTGCTGAATTGCTCTAGTCAAACAGCGTTGGAAGAACCTGAGTAGATATTTGAGCAATATTGTCCGGTGAATTGTTACGCACCGCATTTACCCTCGTTGACACCTCATGCATCTGCAACGGCTCTCCGCTCCATGATTGCAGTAACTGCACCGAGTCGGCGACCGACCCTTTCAGCCATGTATCGACATTGAGCGGGTCAACTATGGCTGGCATGCGATGGTGCACCGCCGAGAGCATCTCATTTGCGGCCACTGTGATAATAGCGACTTCTTTCACCGTAGTTTCACCAATAACACGCGTATGCCACAGCGCACACATATTGATGAGTTCCATGTTTTGTGCAGAAATGAAATACGGGATCTTTTGCTGCGCAGCATGTGTGGTGAGCCACTCGTAATAGCCATTCACCGCTACAACGCACCGTCCACCCACTATTCGGTCACGAAACATGGGTTTCTCGGTAATGGATTCAGCACGTGCATTGATAACCGGTGCACGACCTTCCTGCTGCGCGTTCCACAAAGGTTGCATTCCCCAGTGGAAAGGCTCGAGAACGCGCTTGCCATCACTTTCGTGCAACGAAAGCAGTTGGTGCGTAGGCGCAACGTTAAAGTTCGGCGTACTTTCCACTGCACTCTGTTCTTCACTAGCGACATCAAAGTGTTCAGTTATTTCTAGCGCTGAACTCGTGATCACTAAGCGCCCACACATCAGGCAAGTTTAAGCGCTTTGTCTACGGCAGAATGGAACCATGATATTTGATCTCCACGTCAATCAGTCGCTGGTAGGTAACGACGAACTGATGCAGTTTTCCCAAGCAATTGATGACGGACCATTCCACACCCTTTGGGTACTCGATCATTTTGCTTCTCTTCAAGAAGACGCGCAACATGCCATGCTCGACCCATTCGTTTTACTAGGAGCATTAGCTACCCAAACCAAAACAGTCAACATTGGAGTTCTTGTTGCCAATGTTGTCAACCGATTACCCGCGGTACTAGCTCAAGCAGCTACTTCACTGCAATACATGAGCAACAACCGCTTTTCGCTCGGTCTCGGAGCAGGGGCAGCCCCCACCTCTCAATTCGCAGCCGAACACCATTCACTAGGAATTGGCCTGCAGGCAAAGATGTCAGACCGACACGCGTACCTGCACAATTCAGTGCAAGCAATACGCGCCGTCTGGCAGCGCAGCAATAATGAAACGCCCCGTATCGTTCAACCCTCGACGGAGCCGCCCATCACCATCGGAGTCAACAGCGCACAGCTCGCTGTACTCGCGGCACAGATGAACTGTGCTGTCAACATTCGCTGGAACCACGAAGACCTCACCAGTATTCTCGCTGCCTACCAAAATGAAGCACGCAAGTGCAATACCCAATCGAACATCTCTATTTGGATGCCTTGGGATACACAGCACACAAATAACCCTTCGTATCTTGACTCATTTTCTGAGTTAGGCGTTGATCGAGTGATATTCCTCACCACACAAGCGCAACACTTCACCGAAATTAAGCAGCTAGGAAACTTTTCGTTCCCATAATCACCCTCGTCTGAAGGCTGGCATCGAGAAGCTTCAGCAACTTCACCAGCTGTCCATTGGTCAAACTCACACATCCCGATGTTGGCTTCGTTTTTCCGACGCTGTCATATGCGTGTGAATGAATGAATATCGCTCCCCCATGACCGCGGATCACGGGATTCATATTGAAGTCAAGAACAATGCTGCGTCGATAAGGGCCCGACTTGGCAATACGAAAGAGATTTTCATCTCCTCTCATGCAAGGACTTCCTTTCACAAGTGAGTTGTATGTTTTTTGAGACGAGCGCAGCACCCAGCAGTAGTTCTCTTTCAGCCTGATGTACGGGTACCCGGTGGACGGCACCGGCACAATACCGAAAACAGATTGAATGCGAAACGACCCCATCGGCGTGGTGCCGTCACCTTCACGACGATCAGCAGAAAAGCCGTTTCTGCCAATTCGCACAGCAATAGATGCCATTTGCTTGCGCCAGCCCTGTTCACCTTTGGCATAAATGCTCAAAGTTGCCGAAGTGCTTTCTTTCCTCGTATTTTCCACCACCACAACTTGCCGCGCATCACCAATGAGCGTCTCCTTGATGTTGAGGACCTCAGAGTTTTCTGCGCGAACAGGCACAGACATCCCAGCGCAAAAGACTGTACAGCTCAATACGAGTTTCAGAACGAACTTCAAGGCCGTGGAGCTGCCACTTTTGGATAGAAGGTTTCGATGTGTTTTGGCAAACTATTTTTCACGAATGTGGAAGTGTCGTCGGCGAGTACTTCGGGTACACCCTGTTCAACACCATCGAGCGTGCGTTCCACCACCTGATGAGGCGAAGTTTTGGGCATGTCGACGCCTGCTGCCATATCGGTATCGATAAAGGCCGGATGAACGGCGACGACAAGAGTTCCTTGACGAGCCAACTCGAGGCGCAAACCATTTGTCATCGACCAAGCAGCCGACTTCGACATTGCATAGGTAGCAACTTCTTTCATTGAGAGCCACGACACTGCAGACAAAACGTTCACGATAACCCCTCCGCCATTTGCGGCAAGTGCGGGCGCAAATGACTTCGACAGGTTGAACGGGCCCCAAACATTGGTTTCAAATTCTGCCTTGGCGTTCTCCAAAGAATGTTCAGCCATGATGCGACCACCAATAACAACCCCGGCATTATTGATGAGCATTGTGATGTCGCCACAGGCTTGAACAGCAGCGGCAATATCGCTTGCGCTCGTCACATCGAGCTTGATGGGAATAGCTCCTGGAGTGGTGACTGACTCAGGGTTACGCGCTGCGGCGTATACCTTCGATGCCCCACGGTCGAGCAACTGACGCACATATTCAGCACCGAGACCACGGTTGGCTCCTGTCACTAAAACAACTGAACCTGCAATTTTCATTTGCACAACCCCTCAATGTGAAAACTCGCTTCTATGCGAGAAGTCAATTGTCGGGCTGGCGGGATTTGAACCCACGACCTCTTGTCCCCCAGACAAGCGCGCTAACCAAGCTGCGCTACAGCCCGTGCGGCAAGTCTACGAGAAAAGGTCGATTACCCTCCATACGAGATACAAAACAAGTGCTCCGAGGAGCACCTTGAAGTGCCAGGGAGCCTTTGCTTCAGCCTCGGTCATGCCAGCAAGTTCGCGCAAATTTAAGTTGTCGGCGGTGATTTTTCCATGAGCGTTAGGTAACGAAGGCTTATCGCCACAACTGGGGCAAGACCCTTCTGCGGTCATTGCAGTTGGGGTGAAATACTTTGCACATGGTTCACACCAAGGCATGGCCTACTCCGCCCTACGCCTGACGCGCAATTTAATGGGCGTGGAACCGAACTTAAATGCTTCGCGAATTGAACGCTCAAGGTAACGCAGGTACGAACCCGGAAGCTCTCGGTTGACGAACAAAGTAAACGTTGGTGGGTCTGATGCACCTTGCAGGGCATACAGCACGCGAGCACCGCCAGCAGCTGGATGCTTTTGTTGAGCATCTGACATCACGCGGTTTACATCGCGCGTTGGAACACGACGGTGATATTGCTCAATGGAATCTTTCAATACCGGCAACAAACGGTGAACACCTTTGCCAGTCAATGCCGATACGCGCAAAATGGGCGCATCACCTATGAAGTACAACTTGCGTGCCATTTCTGCAGTCACTTGCTCACGGCGCTCTGTGTCGAGCACTTCCCATTTGTTCAAAATAACAATGAGCGGGCAACCAGCGGCATCAATGCGCTCGGCTAAGCGTTGATCTTGGCTCGTAACGCCTTCTGTTGAGTCGATAACGAGAAGTGCAATATCGGACTCATCAACAGCACGTAAAGCTCGTACGAGTGAGTAATACTCCGCCGAATCATCGATCTTTGAACGACGGCGCATACCTGCGGTATCAACAAGGATGAGCTTGCCATCGACCGTTTCAATCAAAGTGTCAATGGCATCACGCGTAGTACCCGACATGTCGTGCACCACGCTGCGTTCTTCACCGACAATTTTGTTGAACAAAGTGCTCTTACCCACGTTTGGACGACCAACAATGGCTACACGAGGCACACCTTTGAGTGCAGGGTCTGACGGCTCCAAATGCGAATTGTCTACTTCATCTACCTCGGGGGCTTCTTGAGTATCTAAGCCAAGTTCAGAAATGATGACATCGAGCAGGTCTCCTGAACGACGCCCATGCAAGGCAGAAACTGGCCAGGGCTCACCAAGACCGAGCGAGAGGAAATTCCAGCGATCATTTTCGCGACGCTCGTTGTCTGATTTATTGGCAACGACGAGAACGGTTGCTCCTGATTTACGCAACCACATTCCAATGCGCTCGTCATCGTCAGTTGCCCCAACCGAGGCATCGACTATAAAGAGAACAAGGTTTGCTTCTTTGACCGCTTGCTCAACTTGGCGCGACACCTTTTCTTCGAGGTCGCTTCCTCCAGGCATCCAGCCCCCAGTATCGGTAACGCTGAATTCACGACCCAACCAAGAGGCATCGTGGGTATTTCGGTCACGTGTGATGCCTGGGCGGTCTTCAACAATGGCAACTTGTCCGCCAACGAAGCGGTTGAACAGAGTGCTTTTACCGACGTTTGGGCGACCAACGATGACAACATGGGGTTTCATTGCATTACCTTTTCCAAAAAATTGCGTAGTGCATGACCGTCGGTTGGCAGAACCACAGCCGACGACGGGAGGTCCTCGAGTGTCATTCCGTCAAGAAAGCGACCTTCCGACAAGCACACATCGGGTAGAAGAAACACGTCACATTCGACATGAGACAACATGACTGAGCGAATATCTTCGCCAACCATCAAACCCGAGACTGCAGTATTGCCCCCAAAATAGTTATTTACTACGGGTAAAACCGAAATTCGGTCTCCGTAATCGCTGACCAGTGCTGAAATCACACTTGCCGCATACGCACCAGTCAAAATACCCACCTTGCCAGTAGACGAGGTGACCGACGGCGCACGACGCGTGAGTTCTACGGGCTGACTATGTACAACACGTAACCCCGTGTCGCCTGCAGGATTGTGAATGCCGGAATCACGAATTGATCTATAGCCCCCTGGCGTTGCTCCGTCAACCGACGCGAAGAAACCACTTGTTTGCTGCGCGAGAGATTCGGCATCGTTGAGCTTTCGACCTTGGAACTCTTCAACGAAACTCGAGACAATTCCCACACCATCTTCGTACATCGGGTAACCGCCATAAGAAGATGCATCGGGAAATGGCATATTGCCAAGAAGATAGAACTCATCAGATGGCCAGAACATTTTCTTACCGAGAAGTTGCTCTGCAATGAGTTGATACTTTTCACAAAGCGCTACCACGTCGGCTGCTTCTTGTGAAGTGTGAACCCTAAGTTCTGCTTCCGGATTGAACTGACTAAGACCCAAAGGGACAATCGCTACAGCTTCAAGAAGTGGATACTGATCAAGAACATCGATGAGTGTGCGCTCGAGATCTTCACCATTGTTATGGTCGGGGCAGACCACAATTTGCCCACGAACATCAATGCCGTTTTCCAGCAGCACCTTGAGCCATCGCAAACTCACTGCCCCGCGTTCATTGCGTAACATATCGGCGCGCTTCCACGGGTCACTGACATGAATACTCACATGCAGCGGTGACAGCTTTTGATCTAGTACCCGTTCGAGGTCTGCTTCAGTAAATCGAGTCAGCGTCGTGAAATTGCCGAACAGAAAGCTCAACCGATAGTCATCGTCTTTGAGGTAAAGACTTTTGCGTAGATTTTTGGGCAACTGATAAATGAAACAAAAAGAACAATGGTTGTCGCATGTTTGCACCCTGTCGAAAACAGCGCTGGAAATTTCTACACCTAACTGCTCACCTGCCCGCTTCTCAATATCGAACTCAAAAGGCATTCCATTTCGATCGATGTCGAGAGAAATACTTGCCTCATCGACCGCATGGTGCCATTCAATAATGTCACGCACCACTTGACCATTGACGCTCATCACCACGTCACCCACGAGCACGCCAGCACGCTCAGCGGGGGAACCTTGGTGAACCGCCACAATGCGGGCAGTGAGTTCAGTGGAAACAGACACATAGAGAGGCTACTTGCGCCTCAGCGAACTAATGTGGAACGCATATGGCCCCCACTCCACAAGAAGCCCAAGTCGCTCCAGCCACTGCGACACACGTGGATCGCGTATTACTTGCCGCACCTCGTGGTTTTTGCGCCGGAGTAGAAATGGCCATCAAGGCTCTCTCGTGGATGGTGCGCACCTTTCCTGCCCCTGTTTACTGCTATCACGAAATCGTGCACAACCAACTTGTTGTGGAACGCTTCACAGACCTCGGCGTCATTTTCGTCGACGATATTGCAGAAGTACCAAATGGAATGCCCATTATGTTGTCTGCGCACGGGTCGGCACCTGAAGTAGTAGAGGAAGCGCGGCGACGAGGAAGTTACGTTGTCGACTCTGTGTGCCCTCTCGTTACGAAGGTTCACCATGAAGTGAAGGTGCGCTCAGCCAAGGGGTACCACATTGTTTATGTGGGCCACGAAGGCCACGAAGAGGCCGTGGGCACCATGGCTGTAGCCCCCCAATCAATTTCCCGAGTGGAAACCGTTGCCGATGTAATGGCTCTTCAAGATTTCGATCAACCTTTAGCACTACTTGCCCAAACCACTCTTTCGCATCGCGATTGGGAAGGAGTTGCGCTCGCAGTGCGGAATCGTTTCACTGATGTGTGGTCTCCTGGTCGCAGCGACCTCTGCTTTGCAACAACAAACCGCCAAAGTGCTCTCATGCAAATGGCTGAGCGGTGTGACAGCATCATTGTGATTGGCTCGTCAAATTCATCAAACACTCGTGCGCTTGAACGACTCGCTATTGATTCAGGATGCAAACGAGTTCTGCGCATCAACAGTGCAAGCGAACTTCCACACGATTTATTTGGACAAGTTGGTGTCACCGCAGGAGCTTCTGCCCCAGAAGAGCTCGTGGAAGAAGTGTTGCAGTTTCTCAAGCCGACGAATGGCATTGAAGAAGTGCGAGTGACAGAAGAAGACGAGTACTTCCCACCTCCTCGCAATATCCGCGAATTACAGTCGAGCACGCTGACCGCTTGCTACACCATGCTCGGCGTACCTGCGGCACAACGACGCAACATTGACGACCGCAAAACCGCTGCGAGCAATGTTCTCGATGCTCTCAGACAACAAGAAAGCACTTCACCCCATGATTAGCCCCACTCTCGATTCCGTGAGGATTTTTCTTCACCTCCTAGCCGCAGCCGTATGGGTAGGTGGGCAAATTGTGCTCGGGGGTCTTGTTCCAAAACTTCGAAAATCCCACCCCGAAGCCCTCACCACTACTGCACAAGCGTTCGCCCGCATTGCATGGCCAGCATTTGCGGTTCTCGTCATCACCGGATTTTGGAATATCTTCGACACCGACATCACCGCACTCGACACGTCGTACCAAGTAACCCTCGGAATCAAGATCATTCTTGTAGCCATCGGCGCCATTGCCACCGTGGCTCATAGCGCATCGCCCGATAAACGCGTGAAAGCAATTGGAGGAGCCATTGGACTCCTCAGTTCACTCGTGATCTTCTATTTAGGAATTTTGCTGTCGAGCGCGGTTTAGTTACGCGGAACTTTGCTCCAGGCAACATCGCGATCGACGCGAACATCGCCAGGCAAACCAAGAACTCGTTCACCGAGAATGTTCTTCATCACCTCGGTGGTGCCGCCTTCAATTGAGTTGGCACGACTGCGCAAAAATGCCTTTTGCATGTATTCAAAGCCCATTGCCGTTTCGGGGCGAATCATTTCGTACGAGCCATACAGCATTCCGTCTGCACCCATCAACTGAATGCAAAATTCGTACACATCTTTGTTGAGGTTTGCGCTCTCCATTTTCCCGATGGAACCTTCTGGCCCCGGAACTCCCACCTTGCGCAATTGACCTGCACGAATGTTGGTGAGTCGCAGCACTTCTGCACGAGCCCATAGCTTCATGAGCTCATCGCGAGTTGCAGTGTCTTTACGATCTGCTGGCAGGTCATTCCACAGTTTGACTGCTCCAGAAATGACGCCGGTTCCTCGTGGAGGAACGGCTCCACCAATGGAAACGCGTTCGTTCATCAATGTGGTGAGACTTACTCTCCAACCATCACCAGGGCCGCCCAACATTTCAGAATGCGGGATACGCACATCGGTGAAATACACCTCGTTGAATTCTGCTTCGCCAGTCATTTGACGCAATGGGCGCACTTCAACACCTGGGGCTTGCATATCGACCACAAACGCAGTGAGTCCGGCGTGCTTCACAGCCTCTGCATCGGTACGAACAACGAGCAAACCAAATCGTGACAAGTGCGCAAGTGTGGTCCACACCTTTTGACCATTGGCAATCCACTCTTCACCGTCTTGCACGCCCTTAGCCGACAGACCAGCGAAGTCGGAACCCGAACCTGGTTCGGAAAACAACTGGCACCACACTTCTTCACCGGTGAAGAGTGGGCGGAGATACCTTTTCTTTTGTTCTTCGCTGCCCCACTCAACCACTGTTGGTCCGCACATGCCATAACCAATAGGGTTGCGATAGTAAGGGTTCGGAGCTCCTGCTTTTGCGGTCTGCTCGTTCACAATTTTTTGATATCGGGGCGAAAGACCCAGACCACCATGGCCGACGGGGAACTGCACCCACGCAAGACCCAGGTCGAATTGGGCACCCAAAAAGGTCAATGCATCAGTTGAACTTGGTGGGTATTCAGTGAGCAATTGCTCGACGAGCTGGGTGACGAGGAGTTCTTCTGAAACTGTTGCAGTAGTGGACATCTCCCTAAGTTACCGCACGGTTAGGGCACCTGCTAAACGAAGCCCCTAGTTCACAGATCGGCTACTTTGGGGGGATGTTCCCAGGAGATTTTGCTCAGTCCACACCCAATAAACCTGCCTACATCATGGCCTCTACTGGGGAAATCGTTACCTACAAACAGCTCGACGATGCGGCCAACCGGCTCGCGAATCTCCTGCGTGCCAGCGGCTTCGAGGTGGGCGACCACATCGCCCTTTGCATGGAGAACCACCCACGCTTCTTCGAAGTGATTTGGGGTTGCCACTACGCCGGGCTCATTTATACCGCCTGCTCTAGCAGACTCACCAGCGACGAACTTTCGTACATCATTAACGACTGCGGCGCCAAGGGCTACATCACCTCCAAGTACAAATCAGATCAGGCAGCCGACATCATCAACGACATCCCACAAGCCGCTTTGCGTCTCATGGTTGACGGAACAATTCCTGGGTTCGACTCATACGAAGCGGCTGTAGCGCAGCACAGCACAGAGCCACTGACCGAGCGCATCAGCGGCATGGACATGCTCTATTCAAGTGGCACTACTGGCCGCCCGAAAGGAGTGAAGGGAGTTCTTCCGCGAACTGAACTCACTGCACAAAACGGAGTTGCGAACCTTGC
>JBIKNT010000146.1:0-4495 GCA_044358465.1 Ilumatobacteraceae bacterium | reverse complement strand
ACACGGTTGTGCATCCAACCTGTTGCAAGCAACTGACGCATTCCAGCGTCAACAATGGGGTAACCCGTTTGGCCAGCACACCACGCAGCAAAGCGCTCTTTGGCACGCGCATCGGTATCGAGCGAAATTTTGTCCATTTTCGACTGCAAGTTATTCCACGCGGTGTGTGGCTGATGAAAAAGAACATCGGCGTAAAACTCGCGCCATGCCAACTCGCTGCGATACACCAAATGACTTGGCGAGTCACCCAAGTCGGCGATGAGTTGTTGTGGATGCACTAGACCAAAGCGCAAATAGGCAGAGAGTTGCGATGAACCATCAACCGCTGGCAAGTTGCGTTGCTCGCTATACGAACTAGCCGCTTCAGTTAAAAACCACGCCCAGCGATCGTGAGCGGCTTTCTCGGTAGCTACAGGTAATACGGCAGTGCACTGAGGCAACGACGGCAAAGGCGTTGTTGGCACGACACCTGCGGGAACGACAGAAGAGAAAACAGCATCGCTTTCTTCATGTGGTCGCAAGTGCCCTGCCCACCTCTTGGAAAAGGGTGTGAATACCGCATATGGGTTGCCGTCGTCTTTGCGCACGGTTCCGGGCTCAACGCAATAGGGGCTGCCCACACCGCGCAATGCCATGCCACCGCTGCGCAAAGCTGTAGCAACTTCAATGTCGCGTTTGCGTCCGTACGGCGCGAAATCTTTGGAAACAAAAACCGTTTGTGCGTTCACTTCGGCGGCAAATGCTGGCACCACTTCAACGGGGTTACCAATGCGAATAACTAACGCACCACCGAGCGATTCATTCAATGCCACTAGCGCACCGAAGAGAAACGTTAAACGTGGTAGCCCTGATCGCTCGAGAAAAATAGGGTCGAGCACGAACAGTGGAACACATTCCTTTTCACTGCACGCAGCACTCAGTGCCTCATTGTCGTGCACGCGCAGATCGCGCCGAAACCACATCACTGAACGCATTACACCGCCACTTCCTGTTGGGGTTCTTCCTTTTTTGCAGGAAGCATCACATAGAGCACCAAAACACTTGCAAGCGAAATGACACCGCCGTAGCCAAGTGCCCATTCGATGCTCACGTGGTCGGCTACCCAACCCGTAATAGGCCCACCAATGGGAGTGGACCCTAAAAACGCAACAGCGGTGAGCGACAAAATGCGCCCACGCATATCGGCAGGTGCTTGCACCTGGCTAATTGAGTTGGCTCCGGAAATAAACATCGCACCACCTGCCCCAAGAGGTACAGCAGCAATAAATGCACACCATAAATTTGGTGACCATGCCACAGCGATGTTGCCTACTGCAAGCACAACACAACCCACCGCGAAATAACGCACGGTTACTACTGCGCGGCCGGCAGTAAAGAGACTGCCCAACAAACTGCCTACGCTCACCATGGCAAGCAGCCAACCAAAACCTGAATCGCTCCCCCAACGTTGGTCGGCCAGTTTTGGCAACACCACGCTGTAGTTGAAAGCAAACGTGCTCACGATGGTGAGAACAATGAACACAGCGAACAACGACTGATCTTGGCGAATGTACGACAGCGCTTCACGCACTGGCTTTCCCCCTGGTGCCGAGCGCGGAGCCGGGTACAACTGTGTCTTATCCATTGACATGATGCTGAACAAAATGGCGGCGAATGAAATGCCATTGAAGATGAACAACCAGCCTGTGCCGCACGGGCCAACCAAAAGCGTGGCGAGTGCTGGCCCAAAGATGCGCGATCCGGTCATTGCAGCCGTGTTCAGCGACACCGCATTGCTGATGTTTTTTGGTTCTACAAGTTCAATGACAAGACCGCGACGAGCTGGATTATCGAATGCGTTCACCACCCCCAAGATGAGCGACAAGACATACACCGCCGGCAGCGAAATGTTGTTGGTGAGGTCGAGGATGCCGAGAGCAAATGCCTGTATTGCAAGCCCACTTTGTGTGAACAATGTCAGACGCAGACGGTTATACCGATCGGACAGCGCCCCTGCCCACGCACCCAGCAACAACATCGGCAAGAACTGGAACATCACGTTCAACCCAAGGTCGGTTGCTTTCCCTGTGAGGCGGTAGATGAGCAACGACGATGCGGTGAATTGCATCCACGTGCCGATATTGCTCACCAGCAAGCCGCTGAAAAAGAGTTTCGCGTTGCGCGTCTCTAGTGAACGGAAAGTATCGGCCATGCGGGTACTCAATCGTCGAGCTTCAATGCGGCAATGAAAACATCTCCTGGCACTTCGACGCGACCAATGGACTTCATTTTCTTCTTGCCTTCTTTTTGCTTTTCCAGCAACTTGCGCTTACGCGTAATGTCGCCGCCGTAGCACTTCGCCAAAACGTCTTTGCGCTTTGCTTTTACTGTTTCGCGAGAAATGACCTTGCCGCCAATGGCTGCCTGAATGGGCACATCGAACATTTGGCGCGGGATGAGTTCCTTCAACTTCTCGCACATGCGTCGCCCGTAGTCGAAGGCGCGGTCGCGATGCACAATGGTGCTGAAGGCATCGGCAGCAATGCCGTTGAGCAGCAGGTCGACCTTCACCAAGTGTGATTCGCGATATCCGTCGAGTTCATAGTCGAGGCTGGCGTAACCCTGTGAACGGCTCTTCATTTGGTCGAAGAAGTCAACAACCACTTCTGCGAGCGGAATGGCGTAACTCAACTCCACGCGGTCGGGTGACAGATATTCAATTTTCAACATTTCACCACGGCGTGACTGGCACAACTCCATCAGGGTTCCGGTGTAGTCCTTTGGCGTAATGATGCCCACTTTGAAATAGGGCTCTTCAATGCGTGCAATGTTTTGCGTTGGCGGCAGCGAAGCAGGGTTATCGACCAATTCAATTTCACCATTGGTTTTATGCACCCGATATTCCACCGATGGTGCGGTAGCAATGAGAGCCAAGTTGAACTCGCGCTCTAAACGCTCTTTCACAATTTCCATGTGCAAAAGGCCAAGGAAGCCACAACGGAAACCAAACCCGAGTGCGCCCGAACTTTCTGGTTCATACGTAATAGAAGCGTCGTTGAGTTTGAGTTTTTCCAAACTGTCGCGCAGGTTTTCAAAGTCGTCGCCGTCGATGGGGTACAAACCGCAAAACACCATTGGCTTCGGGTTGTTATAACCAGGCAAGGCTTCTTCTGCTGGCTCGCTCAAACGTGTAACAGTTTCACCGCTTCGCGCTTCGCCTACATCTTTAATGCCCGCAATGAGGTAGCCCACTTCGCCAGGCCCCAGTTCAGCAACTGGAGTTGGCACGGGGCGGCGCACACCAATTTCAATTGCTTCGTGCGCGGCACCGGCCTGCATGAACAACAACTTGCCCTTGGCGTCGAGCGTTCCTTGCATCACGCGAACACTGCTCACTACCCCGCGGTATTGGTCGTATTGGCTATCGAAGATGAGCGCTTGGAGTGGCAACGTTGGGTCGCCGGTTGGTGGCGGAATGCGCTCCACAATGGCATCAAGCAAATCGGGAACGCCTTCACCTGTTTTTGCGGAAATGCGCAAAATATCTTCCGCCGGAATGCCAAGAACTCGTTCAATTTCATCGGCGTAGTACTCGGGGTTGGCTGCGGGCAGGTCGATCTTGTTCAAGACCGCAACAATTTCTAAATCGTTTTCTAAAGCGAGATAGCAGTTGGCCAAGGTTTGTGCCTCAATGCCTTGTGCCGCATCGACCACTAAGACCACCCCTTCACAGGCGGCTAACGACCGGCTGACCTCGTAACCAAAGTCGACGTGCCCAGGGGTGTCGATGAGGTGCAAAACCGAGCCTTTCCAGTCGACGCGCACGTTTTGGGCCTTAATGGTGATGCCCCGCTCGCGCTCGAGGTCCATGGTGTCGAGGTATTGGGCGCGCATATCTCGCACCTCAACGGCATTGGTGAGCTCCAAAATACGGTCGGAAAGGGTCGACTTTCCGTGGTCGATGTGGGCAATGATTGAAAAGTTGCGTATGCGAGAGAGATCCATGAGGTAATTGAATTCTACTGTCGCGGTTGGGTACTGGGCATCACGCTGTTAGTCTTTGCGACCATGGCAAACATCAAGAGCCAAAAAAAGCGCATCCTTACCAACGCCAAGCGCCAAGAGCGCAATAAGGCGGTCAAGAGCGAACTTCGCACTCGTGTGAAGACGGCTACCTCCAGTGCAGGTACTCCAGAAAGTGCTGAAGACGTGCGCATGGCAATGAAGCGTCTCGACAAGGCCGCCACGAAGGGGATCATCCACCCCAACACTGCTGCTCGTCGTAAGAGCCGCCTCATGAAAAAAATCAACGCTGCCGGCTAACAGCCCTGTTGCGCCTTGCGCCACCAGCCAACCTGCTGAGTCGCGCCACTAAGACTTCCATCACCAACTCTTCTGGCCAGTCTCGCTGACCTCGCAATTGCACATCTGCATCGGCGAGCAACACAATGCCTTGAGCAATGGCATCGCTCCCCAACTTCTCAGCTTGCTGCATTGCTTTGCGCGCGGGGAACTC
>JBIKNT010000145.1:0-4516 GCA_044358465.1 Ilumatobacteraceae bacterium | reverse complement strand
ATTTGTGGATGAAACATCGCCATGAACTCGCCGTGCCATCGTCAAATGCACTCTTCTTCAATGAGCGCGGTAAACAACTCACCCCGCGCGACGTGCGGCGAATACTCGACAGAAGATCTATTGACCCCACTCATCCACACGCACTGCGACACACTTTCGCCACTCATTTGCTCGACAACGGAGCCGACCTGCGTGCAGTGCAGGAACTTTTGGGTCACGCAAATGTGGTGACCACCCAGCGCTATACGCATGTCAGTAAAGAACGGTTGCAGTCGGCCTACCTCTCGTCACATCCGCGCGCATGAACATTCGACGCGCGCGCTATACGGTGGAATCCGCTTGGGAAGACTGGTCGAGTTCTCGCACCCCCCAAGCACGCGAATGGCTTGTGGTGAACTATTCCTCACTCGTCAAGTTCGTTGCTGGTCGACTCGGTGCAGGGTTGCCGAAAAATGTCGATACTGCAGATCTCGTGAGCGCAGGCATTCTTGGCCTCATGGATGCCATTGAAAAATACGTGCCAGTTCATGGTGCAAAGTTTGAAACCTATGCAGTGCCGCGTATTCGTGGGGCCATTCTCGATTCTTTGCGCGCCCTCGACTGGGTGCCGCGTTCGGTGCGTACTAAGGCTCGCTCGGTGCAGACCGCAATAACGCAACTTGAGCACACAATGGGACGTGCACCTAACGACGAAGAAATTGCTGAAGAATTACAGATCACTGTGGAAGAACTCCAGAAGTGGCTCGCCGATGTTGCTGTTGGCACCGTTGGCCCGCTCGACCACCTTGTTGCCGACCGCGCCCCTTCAGGGGTTGGTCAACAAATTGGCCCCGCCGATACCGCAATGGAAGAACAAGCAATGCGGGCGCACATGCGTGAGGAAATTAAAAACTTGCCAGAACGTGAACGTACTGTTTTGGTTCTTTACTACGACGAGAATCTCACGCTCGTGGAAATCGGCGAAATTCTGGGAGTTACCGAAAGCCGCGTTTCACAAATCCATTCAAAGGCTGTATTGCAATTGCGGTCGCGTCTCGCAGCAGCCGAGTACTAGTCCACTATCGGGGTTCTCATGTTGAGCGTCGTTGTCGCTGCGGTGCTCTGCGTTGCGAACACTGCTCCAGCCCCGGTAGCAGGCAAGGTCACCGACTGGTTTCGTCGGCCGCAATGTACGTGGTGTGCTGGTAACCGCGGCCTCGAGTTCGCCGTTGGGCACAACACGCCGGTGCGCTTGTCGTGGCCCGGAACCGTCACTTTTGTGGGGCCGGTAGGTGGAGTCCCGTATGTTGTTGTGGAAATCGACCAAGTGGCTGCAGGAATCTCCCGAGAGGGGGGAGGCCCAGTTGCCACACCTCTATATGAGGTCATGGGAGGGGTCAATGGGGCACTCGTTGCCCCGGGTGAAGTCGTTTACCCCTTGCAGGTCGTGGGTTATGCGAGTCAATGGTTTTATGTTGGGCTGCGGCTGGGGTCGCGGGTGGAAAATAGATATCTTGACCCCGCGGTCTTTTTTGGTCTCACCCGGCCCCGGGCCCGGTTGATTTCCCCAACGGCGGCGCGATCGTTTGTGGCACAAGGGGAATCGGGCAGTAGCCTCTCTCCTTGGCTGTCGTCACGCCATCGTCCACACGGTGGCATGGCGGGGGCCACGAATACATCATCAACACGTCATTGCACTGTGTCTCTTCCTGTGGTCGCTTCGGCGCGGAGGCCAGTCTCTTAACCACAGGAGAGGAGAATCATCATGGCCGTCGTCACAATGCGACAAATGCTCGAAGCTGGTTGCCACTTTGGACACCAGACCCGCCGTTGGAACCCCAAAATGAAGCGATTCATTTTTGGCGAGCGCAACGGTGTGTACATCATCGATCTTGAACAAACAATGACTCGCGTCGAGACTGCTTATGTCTTTGCTCGCGACCTTGTTGCCGGAGGCGGAACCATCCTTTTCGTCGGTACCAAAAAGCAAGCACAAGATCCTGTGCGCGACTGGGCCGACAAGAGCGGAATGCCTTACGTGAACGAGCGTTGGTTGGGCGGGATGCTCACCAACTTCGAAACCATTTCCAAGCGCGTGAGCAAAATGCAGGAATACGAGCGCATGGTGGAAACTGGCGAGTTCGAAGCAATGCCGAAAAAAGAAGCACTTCTCTTGTCGCGTGAACTCGTCAAGTTGCAAAAGAACCTCTCGGGTATCAGCAAAATGACACGTCGTCCCGACGCAGTCTTTGTGCTCGACACCTTGAAAGAGCACATCGCGGTGACCGAAGCAAACAAGCTTGGTATTCCCGTTATTGCGGTGGTCGATACCAACGTCGACCCCGACGTTGTGACCTTCCCTATTCCTGGAAACGACGACGCTATTCGCGCCAACGACCTCATGTGCCGCGTCATTGCTGAAGCAGCACTTGAAGGACGCCACATGGCCTCGAAGAAGGCATCAGTTGCTGCAGCACAAGCCGCAGCCGCTGCTGTTGTCAATGCTGCTGCTGCAGTTGCTGCAGTCGGAGCATCTGTAGTTGAACCAAAACCCATCCCCGCACCCCCTGCGGCACCTACTCCAGGAGCCTGATTCACGAATGTCGTATACAGCTAAAGACGTAAAAACTCTGCGCGATTCCACCGGCGCAGGAATGATGGATTGCAAAAAAGCACTTGAAGAAAACAATGGCAACATCGATGAAGCCAAACAGTGGCTTCGCGAAAAAGGCCTTGCAGCAAGCGCAAAGCGCGATGATCGCGAAAACAACCAGGGTGTTGTTGCCTTGGTCATTCGTGGCAATGTTGGTGCAATGGCAAAGCTGAAGTGCGAAACCGACTTTGTTGCCGGTAGCGATGCTTTCAAAGCTGAAGCTGAAGCATTAGCAAACCTCATCATCGACAAAGGCGTTGCTGCAGTGTCAGAGCGCCAAGAGCAACTCGACAGCTTGAAAATTGTTCTCAAAGAGAACATCGACTTGGGCGAAGTGGTGCGCATTGAAGCAGCAGCCGGAAACGTCATCGACTCGTACTTGCACATTCAAGGCGGTCGCGGAGTCAACGGTGTGCTTGTTGAAATGTCTGGTGCTACGCAAGAGTTGGCACACGATGTTGCAGTGCACATTGGTTTTGCTCGTCCTCGTTACCTCACACGTGATGAAATTCCTGCCGATGTTCTCGCTCACGAGCGCACAACATTGGAAACCATTACCCGTAACGAAGGCAAGCCAGAAGCAGCAATTGCAAAAATTGTTGAAGGTCGCATCAGCGGTTTCTACAAAGACGTCGCTCTTGTTGAACAGCCTTACGCAAAAGACGACAAGTTGTCAGTTGCGCAGTTCATTGGTGCAGCAAAGATTCTCCAGTACTCACAGATCGAGATCGGCTAAACCTGAATGGCTAAAGATGGGGTTTCCACAAAGGCGAGTCCTCGTACTCAGCCACGTTGGAATCGCATCGTTTTAAAGCTGTCGGGTGAGGCTCTTGCCGAGTCCACCGGGTTTGGTCTCGACACCGACATCTTGCATCAAGTAGCAACCGAGTTGCATGAAGTGCATGAAGAGTTTGGCGTCGACATTGCTGTCGTTGTGGGTGGCGGTAACTTTTGGCGCGGCATGAAAGGTGCTGGCCAGGGTATGGACCAAGCACAGGCCGACTTCATGGGAATGCTTGCCACCGTCATGAATGGTCTTGCGTTGCAAGATGCACTCGAGCGGGTGGGTCAGCAGTCACGAGTGATGTCGGCCATTGAAATGCCAAAGGTCGCTGAGCCCTACATTCGTCGTCGTGCAGAGCGGCACTTGGAAAAAGGTCGTGTGGTCATTTTGGCCGGCGGAACAGGTAACCCGTTTTTCACTACCGATACAGCTGCAGCACTGCGCGCCGCGGAAATTTCGGCGCAAGCCATTTTGAAGGGCACTCATTCCGGGGTCGATGGCGTCTATACGGCCGACCCAAAGCTTGACCCCACAGCCACCCGCTATGACCGCATTTCTCATTTTGATGTCATGAGCAAAGGCCTCAAAGTGATGGATTCCACGGCCATTACCTTCTGCATGGACCAAAAACTGCCCATCGTGGTGTTCGATCTTTTGCGCCAGGGCAACGTGAAGTCCATCCTCAGGGGTGAGGCAGTGGGTACGCTAGTCGGGTGACCGAAGAAGCTCTCCTCGATGCCATCGACAAGATGGAAAAAGCAGTCGAACATGTTCAGGGCCAATTCACCACCATTCGAACGGGGCGAGCAACCCCCTCCATCGTGGAAAAATTAGCTGTCGAGTATTACGGGGCAACGGTTCCTTTGCAGCAAATTGCTGGGTTCCAGGTTCCCGAGGCGCGCATGCTGGTGGTGAAGCCACACGACCGCGGAGCCATTGCCGCTATTGAAAAGGCCATCCAAGGCTCCAACCTCGGGCTGAACCCATCTAATGATGGCGTGGTCATTCGTCTTGCATTTCCAGCACTCACCGAAGAGCGTCGCAAAGACTACGTCAAAGTGGTGAAAGCAATGGCAGAAGATGGCCGAATTGCAGTGCGC
>JBIKNT010000144.1:0-4533 GCA_044358465.1 Ilumatobacteraceae bacterium | reverse complement strand
TTGCCGAGTCGGTGGGAGTGCGCGAACCTTCGGTATATCACTTCTTTAAAAATCGTGAAGAACTTGTTGAGGCGGCACATGTCGAGAGGTACCGACGAAGTCACCTTGAAATGGTTAAACCATTTCAAGCAGGAGCCGCATTGGCTGATAACGCAGAAGACTTTCGGAGAATTGTCAAGAAAATTTTAAGTCTTGTTTACTCCGCTGAACGCGAGGATATTCGCAGTACACGAATGAGCGTTCTGGGTGCTGCACAAACAAGCCCGAAGATCGCGGAAGCAATTCGGCAGATCAATTTTGAAGTTTCCAGCAAAGTCGCAGAAGTGTTTGCAACAGCACAGGAAAAGAATTGGATACGCAAAGAGGTTGATCCGCTCGCAGCTGCCTATTGGGTTAATGGCCAAATTTTGGGTCGTGTAATGGCCGAGATGGACAAGGACCGAGTGGACTTGGACAAATGGAATCAAATCTCTGAAACTGCAGTTTTGTATTTCTTATTTGGGTAAATAGATCTACAGAGCCCCACGTCATTCACCACTGTTAACAATGGTGTAACACGAGCAGTCTGAATTGTGCATTAGTCTAAAAATATGGCAATAGGCGAAGACACCCGCTCACGCATTCTCGACGCTGCCATTGAAATGATGGACAGTGGCGGTGAAGCTTCCATTCGTGTTGCAACAATTGCCGCAAAACTCGACATTGCTGAACCATCGATCTACCACCATTTCACGAATCGAGCAGCACTGGTTGAAGCGGCTTATGTCGAGTGGTACTGGCGTTGCTTAAAACCAGAAATCTCCATGGAGACCGTTATGGCGCTGGTGGACACTCAGGAAGAGTACGTTGACGCAATCATCAAGTTGATGACTTGGGGTTATGAAAAAGATCGACGCGCAGCACGCGCGGTGCGCGTCAGCGTGCTCGGGGCAGCGCAAAGAAACCCACAGTTAGCGACAGCCATCAACGACATCAATCGACAGTTTCTGGGAAGCGTCGCCAACTCGGTAAAGGTTGCGCAGAAGCGCAATTGGGTGCGAAGCGAGTTAGATCCAGTCGCAACGGCTTATTGGCTGCACGGACAAATTCTTGGCCGCGTCGTTGCGGAAATGGACGAAGGCAGTATTGATCTTGAACATTGGGACGCACTCTCATTTGAGGCCGTCTTAACAATTTTGCGGCCTTAGTTGCTCTAGTGGGCCTGTTGCCAAGGTGGTACCGGGCGCAAACGTGGGTACCACGGGCTGCGTAATGGGTCGCCATACTTCAGTTGCAACGATAAGCCAGGCGTTAACGGCACTGTGGGTTTACCCGGCGGGCGTGGTGCATAAACAATGTCGTCGCCGTACATGCGAATGGTAATTGCGCGACGACTGCTGTTGGGCCCGGTGGGGCCGCCGCCGTGGAGCACTGCAGGGTGCGCCAAAATAATGTCACCAGGTGTGATGTCCCACGAGACAATGTCCCACGCATCGCGGTCGGCTTCAATGTTGGGTAGTGGTGGATACTCACTTCCAAAATAGGGAAGCGTTGGGTCTTCGCTCACGCGCCGCGGGTTAAAACCGTCGTAACGCACACCATGGTGAGTGCCGCGCACATATTCCAAACATTCATGTGCAGGCAACGTGTCGAGGCTGATCCATGCAGATGCAATTTTGCTTCCCTCCATTGGCCAATAGGGAAGGTCTTGATGCCAAGGTGTGCGACCACCATTTGGCCCTTTCACAAACCACTCATCGGAGTACAACCAAATATCAGATGAGTTCAACAGCACTGCCATCATGTCGGCAAGAGGCGAGTCGTACATGAAACGCTGCAGTTCGGGCGACACTTCAGTAGTGCGTACCAATTCAATAAATTCCTGATCGGTGCCGTCATAGAACAGATGTTTTTTCTGGCCCGAATCACCCATCACTCGGTCGAGCCCGAGTTGGAGGAGGAGTAACCATTCCGGGTGAAGTGCTTGTCTGAGAATGACGATGCCATCACGTGCATAGGTATCACACACGGTGGGTGTGATGAGAGAGACGGCTTCGGTAGTAGTAGTTGGAAACCCCATGACATGACAATAGATCACGTGTGAGCACAGAATTACTAGACCCTGTACCGTGCGGTTATGGCTTTACCGAAGATTCTTGACAATGCATTAGACACCCTGGTAGTTCCCGGTTTTTCACGCATTGGTTACCTCGTGCGAGCAGGACAATTTGATCCACTTGACCACAATGCATTGGCAGGAAAAACAGTTGTCATCACTGGCCCCACGTCGGGGTTGGGCAACGCAACAGCACATCAACTTGCAGCGATGGGTGCAGATCTCATTTTGGTTGGTCGATCTGCAGAGAAACTTGAACGCACGAAGAGCGAACTTGTTCAAAGTTTAGAAACTCAGAAGTTTCACATTGTGGTAGCCGACATGGGCGATCTAGATGCAGTGCGTAAAGCTTCTCAGCTCATACTTGAATCCACCACAACACTTCATGCACTCATCCATAATGCGGGTGCTCTTTTGAAGACTCGAGAAGAATCGCCGCAGGGCTATGAAACAACAATCGCTACCCATGTCTTAGGGCCGCATCAGATGACGACAGATCTTCTTCCGTTATTGAGGTCGTCTTCAGGGCGAGTAATCACAGTCTCTTCGGGTGGCATGTATGGCGCCACGTTGCCAAATATTGCAGGCAATCAGTCTCCAGAAATGTCGCCTGTGAGCTACGACGGCACACGCCAATACGCAATTGCTAAACGTATTCAAGTCACACTTAACGAGATGTGGGCTGTTCGCGAACCGCAAGTTTTATTTGCGGCAATGCACCCTGGTTGGGCTGATACGCCCGGTGTCCAAGATTCGCTTCCGGCATTTCGACGCGTTATGAAGCCGCTTTTGCGGAGTCCTGAACAAGGCGCCGACACCATTTGTTGGCTGGCTTCTCGAAGTGAGAACGTCGACTCGGGCAAGTTCTGGTGCGACCGCGCGAGCCGCACAATTCATCGCTTGTCTCGCACACGGAAGTCAGATACCCCCGAAGCTCGCGGGGCGCTTTGGCTGTGGTGCAAAGAGCGCATTGCCCATTAAATCGGCTCAATAGACGATTTTCGGTCGGGGGATGCCCCATATTCTTGCAGTTTCGGATACGGATCCTATTTCTCATAAGACTTACTATTTAATAATAGATTATGCCTATTATTACTCGGTACCGTCTCGAAGTGACATTTCCTTACTGGGGAACCGTCGTTCACTTCCCATTTTGAAAAGGATTAATCATGCCGTTTGGAATGAAGTCAGTTTCGTTGCCGAGGAGTCAAGCGTCCAAACGTTTTTTGGCTGCATTGATGATGATGTTCACATTGCTTTCAACAGAGAAATCTTCTGTCTCTGCGGCAACGGCAATCTTCTATGAGCCATTCACTCAGGGGTGGACGGCAGGATCAACTTGGAGTCTTGCAACTGGTGCCAATTACACAGCACAGATTTGGACGGAATCATCCCAAACTCCGCAATATGCGCTTCGTTTGACATCGACTGCAACTTCACGATCCGGTGGTTTGATTTATAACCGGCCTATCCCAACTAGTTCAGGACTTGATGTGTCGTTCACATTTTCGATGTGGGGAGGAACAGGTGCAGACGGCATGAACTTCTTCCTGCAAAAGGGAACTGAAACATCTTCTGTTCTCCCTCCAGGAGGAACACTCGGTTACAGCGCCGATCGTCACTCAGCTGGTCAAGCCAATGGCCTCAGAAATGGTTTGCTGGGCATTGGTCTTGACATGTACGGCAACCATAGCCTCCCGACGTTTAGCGGAACCGGTTGTCCAACCACTCCAGTGCGCAGAGAGACTCCTAATGCTCTCGTGATCCGAGGCCCAGGAAGTTTGAAGGCTGGATATTGCATTCTTGCCTCACTGAAAAATACGAAAACCAACTGGGCGAGCGGTGCTAGTCACACCTCGTCAACTCGATCAAATCGTGCTAAGGCAATTCGCATTATTGTCGACCCATCCACTGTTGCAACTCCCCAAGTGAAGATATGGATCTGTGCAGCAAACACCACGTGTTCGATAGCGGGAGCACCCGACCTTGCAGTGAACGCACCAGCGGCACTTCTGAACGAGCCAACAGTGAGGTTTGGTTTCTCTGCGGCATCAGGTGGATTGACGAATAGGCACGAGGTATGGAACCTCGCTGTGGATTCACAGGCAGTCTTTCCTCCTGTTGTGATTACAACACAAACTCTTCCTAATGGATCCACCACTGCTGCGTACACTGCGTCGGTCGCAGCGAACGGCATCGCCCCGTACACATTCGCTGTCACAAGCGGAACACTTCCTCCAGGTACCAGTCTGAACGCTCTCACGGGTGAGATTTCTGGAACGCCTACTACTGCGGGTACATACTCATTCACGGTTGAGACCACCGATAGTCGTGTGGTTGGTGAAGTCGGTCGCACTGCAACGCAGCCATACACGGTCACAATTGGCGGAGTCCTGTGTACCGTCACCTATGACGAGGCTGGTGGTAGCGCAGTTGCG
>JBIKNT010000143.1:0-4548 GCA_044358465.1 Ilumatobacteraceae bacterium | reverse complement strand
AACAGCTGCGCGACAGTGTTCCCGCGGTATTGCGTACTCCATCTCAACAAATTTCACTCGTCGTTCAGAGGCGAACACACGAAAACTCTCGTCGACATAGCTAGTGCTGCCCGAACCCGGAAGTGCAGTGGCCAATCGCGGAACTAAAGACGGGAAGAGTTTGCCAAGTTGACACACCAACCCGAATGCAGTGTTTTCCATGAATGATTTCTGCCACCACTTCTTGAATGGTGGAAGCGGTTGTAATGGCGAATCGGTTCTGTTGTTCTGCTTTGTCAGTGCCCATTTGGTGTGCGGAATCCAGAAGAATTCAAAGTGATCGTTTCGAGATGCCAAATCTTCAAGATTCTCAAGAACGTACGACAAACGCATCGGTTTCTCTTTAACGTGCAGTGCAAATTTGGGAACGGTACGAATTTTGACGTGAGCAATGATTCCCACTGCTCCCACTCCTACGCGAACAAAATACAGCAAAGGATTGTTCTCATCGATCACCACGGTGTTACCAACACCGTCGACCAAGGTGAGACCCACCACTTGCTGAGCAAGACCACCAATGTTTTCACCCGTGCCGTGAGTTCCGGTGGAAATCGCTCCGGCAATTGTTTGATAGGCGATATCGCCCAAGTTCTCTAGTGCTCGGCCCTGATGAAACAGGTACTCGTTCACAGCACTCAGCGTCATGCCCGCTTCAAACTCAACAATCCCGTTTTCGTCTGGCCCAGCCAAAACCCTCGTCATGTGGGTCATTTCAATGAGAACGTCTTGCGCAACGGCGGCTGCGGTAAAGCTGTGGCCTGAGCCAACAACCTTCACACGCTGTCCTTGTGCACTTGCGTCTTGGACGGCAGCAACGATTTCGGCGATATTTTGCGGCCTGATCCACGATTGGGGATGTGATGACTGGTTACCCGCCCAGTTCGTCCATTTTTTGCTCATCAGAAGACCTCAAAAGCCACCGTAGCAGGGGAAAAAATACCTGGCTATGGCTACTACATATTCCAACTCGCACCCCACTAAGCCCTATGGTTTACGGTAGAGATATAGAGAAATTCCGACTAGTGCTTGCGCACGGTCTTGACGGGAGGCAATCATGACAACACTTGATAACGACCCAGGCGTTTCACATTCACGCGGACCCAAAGTTCAAGAGATTCTGAAAACCGATACTCGCCCAGTTCCCAAGGCTCTCACCGAGTTCGCCAGCCCATACGTGGGTTCCGAAGACGTCAAAAAAGCTCGCTACACCTCACAAGCTTTCGCCGACCTTGAAAAAGAATTCATGTGGTCAAAGACCTGGCAGTTCGCCTGCTTGGAAGCAGAAATTGCTGCACCAGGGTCTCACGTTGTTTACGACGTTGCCGATGAGTCACTCATCGTTACACGCGGCAATGACGGTGTTGTTCGTGCTTTGCACAATGCATGTATGCACCGCGGAACTCGCCTCAAAGACGATGATGGCACTGTTGCCTCATTCGTTTGTCCGTTTCATGGTTGGGAATGGGATGTGCAAGGTGACTTGAAGAATGTTCCCGGAGAGTGGGACTTCCCTCAATTCACACACGGCAGCAAGCCCACGTGTCTTCCACAAGCAAAAGTTGCTTTGTGGGATGGCCTCGTATTCGTCAACATGGATCCCAACTGTGAGCCATTTGAGAAAGTTGCATCAACGCTCATTGAGCACTTCAAAGACTTCCCTCTATCGAAGCGTTACAAGGCTTTCCATGCCGTGAAGGAAGTTCCAGCAAACTGGAAAGTTGTTATGGAAGCTTTCAGCGAGGGCTACCACGTCATCGCAACTCATCCACAAATTAAGCCTTTCTGCGGCGATGAGAACAGTGAATACTCCATCTACCCAGAGTCGCCATTTGTGTCGCGCTTCTTCAATCCGTTTGGCGTGCAAAGCCCACACATCGTTGAACAACTCACCGAGCAAACAGTCGCTGCGGAATTCGTAGCGTTCTCAAGCCGTTCACGCGGTTACTCCGATCAGAGCCAAGTACAGCCACCAGATGGCATTCAGGCCCGTGCGTATGTTGCTGAAACTTTCCGCGAGCGCATGTCGGGTATGTTCCGTGCCGATCTCGATTCCTACACCGATGCGGAAATCATCGACGCAATTCTGTACCACCTCTTCCCCGCCTTTGCACCGTGGGCCGGAATTGGTCAGCCACTCATGTACCGCTGGCGCCCAGGGCGTACGCCCGACTCATGCTTCATGGATGTTTACCGTATGGCCCCGTTGCCAGACGGCGAAGACATTCCAGAACCATCAGTCACCACAAAGTTGCGCTTAGATCAGGCATGGAAAGAAGCTCCTGGCATGGCTGGCCTCGCCGATGTGTTTGAACAAGACATGTCGAACTTCGGCTTTGTTCAGCAAGGCTTGAAGTCGACTGGCAAAAAGACTGTTACCTTCGGCAACTACCAAGAAGGCCGCTTGCGTCATATGCACAAAACAATCGACACATTTATCTTGCAAGGCCTTGCAGAAGCTGGTCGTTCAGCAGATGAAGTTGCACCGTTCTTGGTGGGTAACGAATAAGCCTTCTGATCAACTAATGTTTTCCCTTAGGGGGTAAGCATGTTGTCAGTTCACGATGCAGGGCAAGTTTTCGTCACGCCGTCTGCATATGCCGACGAAAAATACTTCTATGAGGCTTGCTCAGTGCTGCGCGAGCACAGCCCTGTTCATTACGTAGAAAACGATAAGTACAACTCCTTCTACGCCATCACAAGACACGCTGACGTGCTTTCCGTTGAGGCACGTAACACCATCTTTCTCAATGAACCGCGACCCGTATTAAACGACAAGGCAAGTGACCAAAGGGCTGCTGAACATGGAAGCCCGCTGCGCACTCTCATTCACGTAGATGACCCCGAACACCGGGCATTACGAGGAGTTACTTCAGACTGGTTCTTACCAAAGAGTCTGCAACGACTCGAAGAACGAATCGCTGCTCTGTCACATGCATCTGTCAACAAAATGGCTGAACTAGGAAACTCCTGCGACTTTGCGAAAGACATAGCAACACCACTTCCCCTCAATGTCATTCTGGCAATTCTGGGGCTACCCGAATCTGACTACCCCCGCATGTTGCAACTCACTCAAGAACTCTTTGGCAGCGCCGATGAAGAGCTGCAGCGCGGCCCCTCTGACCAAGATTACATTGCGGTCGTCAGCGACTTTTTTGCCTATTTCACAGAGTTGACGCACGCTCGTCGCCGTGACCCTCAAGACGACCTCACTTCGGTTATTGCGAATGCAATGATCGACGGCCAACCGCTCACCGACATGCAGACCATTTCGTATTACGTCATCGTTGCTACTGCTGGCCACGACACCACTTCGGCATCTATGGCTGGCGGCATGCTTGCCCTCATTGAAAACCCAAGTCAACTGCAACTACTAAAAGATCATCCAGAGCTCATCAACAGTGCTGTAGAGGAAATGATTCGCTGGGTCACCCCGGTGAAACACTTCATGCGAACAGCCACAGAAGATGCAGAAGTTGGAGGCACCGTTATACGCAAAGGCGAGTCAGTATTGCTGTCGTACCCATCTGCGAACCGAGACGAGCGAGCGTTCGAGAATCCAAACTCATTCGATATCACACGTTCTCCAAACAAGCATCTTTCATTTGGCTTCGGTGTCCATTATTGCCTTGGTGCAATGCTCGCTCGCATGGAATTGAAAGCATTTTTTGCTGAACTCGTCCCACGCCTCGACAGCATCAAACTGAACGGCGACCCAGCCTTTAAGAAAACAATTTTCGTTGGAGGCCTCAAGCGTCTTCCCGTGAGTTACAGCGTCAGTTCAGCAAAGTGAGCAATAGTTCCTTCGACGTTCTCCGTCTGAAATCATTCCGACTCCTTTGGCTCAATACTCTGGGATTCACGCTCGTGCAATCAACACAGCGCTTTGCCTTCGTGTGGCTCATTTTGGAATTAGGCGCCCAATCAGATGTAAGTGGAATGCTGCTTTTTGTGATGGGCTTACCAGCACTCTTTATTTCATTACCTATAGGTGTGTTCTCCGATCGCATGAACCGCCGCGCACTGCTCATTTCAAGTCAAATTGGTGCTTTCGGCATCACCCTTTGCACCGCTGTATGGGTGAGCACCGGGCACATCACCACGGTCTCCGCGACGATAAGCGCCGCAATACTTGGTCTCTTCATTGCCGTTGGTCAACCGGTACGCACGGCAGTGGTATCGACACTGGTACCAAAGGAACAACTCATGAACGCCATTATTGTTTCAACGGTTGCTACAAATCTTGCCCTTATTTTCGGCCCCGCCTTAGCTGGCCCAGCCATATCTCGTTGGGGCATTGAAGGAGCATTTTGGGTTCAGGCAATTCTCTATGGTCTCGGTCTGCTCACCCTTTTTCCATTGAAGCTTCCTCCTCCAGCACACTCAACCGAAACGCGCAATTTAGGCAAGGAACTTCAAGTGGGAATGCGCTACATCTGGGTGAACAAGAACATTCGCGTTCTCTTCATCTTGCTTTCAGGTTCAGTGCTCTTCATGATGTCGCCATGGATG
>JBIKNT010000142.1:0-4562 GCA_044358465.1 Ilumatobacteraceae bacterium | reverse complement strand
CACCGTTGCTTCCTTGGCGAACAACACCTTGGTTATCCCCAATGCTCCCGTTGCCGCTGCCGGAGAGATAGCTCCTTTCATTACGCCACAGTCGAAGTTCTTCCGCATCGACACCGCAATTGGTTCTACACCGCAACTCAAAGTTGCCGAGTGGGAACTACGTATTCATGGCTTGGTAGACAAAGAAGTCACCTTGACGATGAAAGATATCTCTGCGTTGCCCCAGGTGGAGCACGTCATCACCCTTGGTTGTGTTTCCAATGAAATAGGCGGCGACCTCATTGGCAATGCACGGTGGGGTGGAGTGTTGTTAAGCGACGTGTTGAAGCTTGCTGGTGTGCAAAAAGATGCAACGCAACTTGCAAGCACGAGCAGCGATGGCTGGACATGTGGAACACCCGTAGATGCCGTTCTCGATGGGCGCCCTGCAATGCTCGCTACTTCTATGAACGGTGAAACTCTCACGGCAGAACATGGTTTCCCCATTCGCATGATTGTTCCTGGTTTGTTTGGTTATGTTTCTGCAACCAAGTGGCTCACCGATCTTGAACTCACCACCTGGGAAGACTTCGAGCCGTATTGGCTAAAGCGTGGCTGGTCGGCCGAAGGTCCGATGCTCGCTTCAAGCCGTATCGATACTCCGCGTGTAGGTGACGACATTGTGGCTGGCGAAGTTCCCATTGGTGGCCTTGCGTGGGCTCCTCGATCTGGTGTGGCGAAAGTGGAAGTGCAAATAGATGAAGAGCCTTGGCGTGCAGCAGAAGTGGTGCCAGGAGGAACTGGCGACACTTGGGCACAATGGCGCACAAAGTGGAATGCGCCAGTGGGCGATCATCGCATTGCGGTACGCGTCACCGATGCCGACGGTGTGGTGCAAGATGAACAAGTGCGCCCAGTAGCCCCTAGTGGCGCAACGGGCTATCACTTCGTCAAGGTGACAGTCGTTTAGGCATACACCCATCGCCTATGGTCATGGGCATGGGTCTCTTTTCGAAATTGAAGAAGCGGCGTGCAGAGAAAGAAGCACTCGAGCAAGCAACTGCTGAACAAGAGCAGATTGGCAGTTGGCAATCGCAATCAGAAAAACTCGATGTCATGATCAATGCAGTCGAGCGATGCGGTAACAACGACATTGAAGGTCTCTTCGACCCATTCGACACAGGTTTCCTTCTGAAAAAAGGTGAATACGCAATTGCTCTCATCGCAAATTGTGCACTTTTGGAAACGCGTCGATCTGCTTCTTCGTATCAGGGTGGCTATGGCGGCGTTTCCTTTCCGATCTTTGGCAAAGTTCGTCTCAACACGGGCCGTTCAAAGGGCAAACTCATTGCCGGAGAAGAAACAATTACTTCCATTTCCGATGGGGAAGTGCTCATCACTAATAAACGTGCAATGTTTCGTGGCGACACCAACAACAAAGAGTGGCCCTATTCCAAACTCATGGCCTGCGAGCATCACCCCGAGGGGTACACCACCTTTGCGGTGTCGGGTCAGGCGAAAACCACAGGCTTTGCCTATGGGGCCGATGTGGCAAATGAGGTGCAGTTTCGCCTGGAACTCGGCATCGCCATCAGTAATGAAACAACCGATCAGCTCTTGGCCCAATTACGGGTAGAGCGCAAGCAGCTTGAGGCAAAAAAACCTCTGCCCCCACCAGCGGCTGGGCTGTCAAATGGGGAAAATCCCCGATAGATTGGCGTTTCCGATTCATCGGGCGTTTAGCTCAGTTGGCTAGAGCGCTTCCCTTACAAGGAAGATGTCGGGGGTTCGAGTCCCTCAACGCCCACCAGTGCTTGCCTTGCGTTGAGAGCTATTCACGCTCCATCGAGATTGCCATCTCGGGGAGCGTGACCCACGGCTGGCGGTCGACACACCAAGCTTCAACGTTTGGCTTCACACTCGACTTATCGTCGAGCACGCCAGCTTTCACTGCAATGATGCCGGCCGACTTTGAGAGCTCCGAAACAATGGGCGAACCACACTGTGGGCAAAATTTACGACGCACATATACATCGTCGTTGTTCTCGCCGCGCTCTTCATAGGTCTTTAATTCACCCTTCACGGTGAGCTGTGACTCGTGTGCCACAAGGTTCACCGAGAACGCCGAACCGCCCTGGCGTTGGCAGTGGTCGCAATGACACACTGCTGTTGCAATCAGGTCTCCTACGAGTTCAAAGGTAACGGCTCCACATAAACATCTTCCAGTTGTCATGTGCCAATAGTAGTCACAGCGGGTTGCCCCTTTGAGAGGCTGAAGGGCCTTTGGCTATTCGCTCAAGACCCGCTGGAAGGTGCCAGCGAGGCTTTTGCTCGTGGCAATGCTGATGTGGCCATGATCGCGGTAGCCCCATTCAGAACCGTTCAGGGAACTGCAGGGGTCATTGGGGCAGAGTTCGTCGAAGAAGTCGAGCGTGGTGGCTTTCGACTCGGTTGCCGCTGTTTTTTCAGAGGCAAGAGCGAGTTCGCGTGCTGCGAGAGCATCGGATTTGGCAATGGAAGTGTCCATCCATTTTTTGGGCCCAAGGATGCGTAGTGGCGCCATACCGATGGGTGTCCATGGGGCAAATTTGGGAACAGGGTGAACGATGATGACCTTGATGTTGCGGTAGCGCAAGATGTTGGAAATTTTGATGAGACCTTCTTGAAGCGCAAGAGCTTTTTCTTCTGGGGTGGTGTAAAGAATTTTCTCATCAGAAGAGCGGAAGGTGAAATAGTTCCGTTTGATGTAACTGTCGGATGCAGAGGCAATCACTACGTACTGTGGTTTGAGTTCAATGAGGTGCGCCAGGGTTTTTGAAACAAAATAGCTGCAGGTGGTGTCTTCCTTGCTCCAGTCCCACAGGCGCAGGTTGGCAAAGGGGCACGACGACTGAGTAGCAACTTTGGCATTGAGTGAAGCGGCGTTAGCGCCGGCTACAAAGCCTTCGGTGAATTGTCCTGCATTGGAATCGCCAATGAGAACTGCGGTGCCTTTGGCGTTTTCTACGTTCCATGAACAGTTGTCATTTTTGCGCATGCCCATAGGAGTGGGTGTGCTGCATCCACGTAATACGTCTTCATGCAGTGCGAATGGTTTGTACAGGCTCGATGCACTGACGCGGTCGTGCGAGGTGTTGAGTACAACTGCGGCAATGAGAGGAACCACAATGCATGTTGCGCCAAGCAACAGCGTGCGTCGTGGTACTGGGTTCTTGCGAAAGCGGATGGGTGATTCAATGAGGCGGTAAGAAAGCACTGCAGGAATGATGGAAAGTGCTGCGGCAATGCCGCGTGCGCCACGAACTTGTGGGAAGACCGCATAGGCAAACACGATGAAGGGCCAATGCCACAAGTACCAACCGTACGACAAGTCGCCAAGTTTTTGCATGGGTCGGCTGCCGAGGAGAGAAGTAATGAAGTTGCGCGATTGCGATTCACCAGCGGCAATGAGCAACATGGTGCCCACCACAGGTACGAGAGCCGCATTGCCAGGAAATGGTGTGCGCTTGTCGAAGCCCCACGCTCCCCAAGCAAGAAAGGCGAGCCCGAGTACCGAGAGCAGGTAGGCATTAAACGTGTTGATGCGTGAAAGCGTGACTGCACCTAGGGCAAGAATTGCTCCTGCAGCAAATTCCCAAGCGCGTGTGGGTGCGTAATAGAAAGCAAAACTTGCCGACTTACCGCCATTAAATGTCATGGTGCGCGATATGGCAAAGGAAAGTATTCCGATGGCGGAAAGAAAGACGCCGAGAAATATGCGGTGGTTGGCACGAAAGCGTGTAGCAATTGCCCACGCAATGGCCAGGAGTACGGGAAAGACGAAATAAAACTGTTCTTCAACGGCCAATGACCAGGTATGCAAGAAAGGGTTGGCTTCGGCGTTGAGGCCAAAGTACCCGCCACCTCCGCCGCCCACATGGTGCAGATAGGTGTTGGCATTGAAAAGCGAAGCCGATGCTCCGGTGCGTGCGGCTATGGGCTGGGCAGCAATGGCGGCAAGGAATGCCGAGAGCAGTAACGTGACTCCGAGCATGAGGCCAAGAGCGGGCAGTAGTCGGCGAATACGGCGGAGATAGAAGTTGCGAAAGTTGATTTTCCCCTGAGCATCGAACTCTTTTAAGAGCATGCGGGTGATGACAAAGCCTGACACCACGAAAAAGACGTCGACCCCAATAAACCCGCCAGGCAGTACAACTCCGGCGTGGTAAACCACCACAAGTGCCACAGCAATGGCACGAATACCTTGAATGTCGTTGCGAAAACCCGCAGGGCTAATGGTCATCATGGGCTTTCCTATTTTAGGTGTCAATTCACGTCAGTGGGGTAGGCGAAGTAAGATTGGGAAATCTTTAGGGGGTAGTTATGGCAGTTTTAACCAGTGATTTTGCACGCGATCGCGGATCCGATGTGGCGCTCATTGATGAATCTCGTTCTGTTACATGGACAGATCTCAACGACCGTGTGAACCGACTAGTGAACGGCTTGCGTGATCTTGGACTCACGACCGGCGACACCGTTGCAGTGGTGGCTGGCAACCAGTGTGAGTGGTTCGAAATTGCTCAAGCGTGTGCTCATGGTGGATG
>JBIKNT010000141.1:0-4587 GCA_044358465.1 Ilumatobacteraceae bacterium | reverse complement strand
TGCACCTAAAGCAAGCGTGGTTGCAGGAAGGTCGCTCGCAGAGTCGGCATGGGCAATAGAACCACCAATGGTGCCGCGGTGACGCACTTGTGGGTCGCCAACGTGGCCTGCTGCGCATGCAAGAAGCGGAACATGCTGTTTCACGATGGGTGAAGTTTCAACATCCATGTGACGTGTAAGTGCGCCAATGGCAATGTAGCTGCCGGCATCGGTGATGTATGAAAGATCTTTCAAGCGACCAATGTCGACGAGCACGCTTGGTGCCGCGAGACGCAATTTCATGAGTGGGAGAAGTGAGTGTCCGCCAGCAAGAAACTTGGCGTCTTCACCGTATTCGGTGACGAGGCTGATGGCTTCGGCAGCACTTGATGCGCGCTTGTAATCGAAAAGTGAAGGAATCATTATTTGCCGCCCTTTGCGCAAGCGAGAATGGATTGAACAATGTTGTGGTAGCCAGTGCAACGGCACAAGTTGCCCTCAAGACCAATGCGCACTTCGTCTTCTGTTGGGTTTGGGTTTTCGTTCAACAAACCGATTGCCGCCATCACCATTCCGGGGGTGCAAAAGCCGCACTGCAAACCATGATTTTGCATGAAGGCTTCTTGCATCGGATGCATTTTTCCATCGGTAGCAAGACCTTCAATAGTGGTGACCTTCGAGCCATCGGCTTGCACGGCAAGAATGGTGCAGCTCTTCACTGCTTCGCCATCGAGGTGGAGCGAGCATGCGCCACAGCTAGATGTATCGCAACCAATGTTGGTGCCGGTGAGACCGAGGTCATCACGTACGTATTGAACGAGCAAAGTGCGTGGCTCGACATCACTTTCATGAGTCTGACCGTTAACAGTGACGTTGATCTTCATGGTTCCCCTTTACGCAACTCTTTGGTTGCCACACCTATTATGCCTCAACTGTAGTGGCGCCAACTCGGGAGAAAGAACCCGAAATCGGGCATTTAACGGTCGAGTGAGTCGAGTCCGCGGCGTGCAAACCACAAAGTGAGCACCGAAAGGCCTACAAGGGCAACCAAGCCTCCCCAAACGCCATCCCAGGTGACATCGCCCAGGAAGCCCTGGCGAGACAGTCGCAAGATATTGGTTGCTGGGTTATAGCGGGCAACGGTGTGGAGCCAGCCGTTCATCACGTTGAGAGGGGTTTGTGCAGTAGACAAAAACATGGTGAGGAACAAGGTGAGTTGCATAATTGCCGCTCCACGCATGTCGCGAAACCGAAAGGCAATACCCAGACCCCAGCCCGCAGACACCGTCGACAGCCCGAGCGCTGCGATGTACAACGTGGCCAGCCCAACGACACCCGACGTGGGTCGCGCTCCAAAACCGATACTGACGAGGAGAACAACGGTCACGACAACCAAGGTGCGTATGTAACACGAAATGAGTGGGCCAATGATGAGGGAGCGTCGAGGAGTAGGCGCCATGCGTAAACGATCGAAGAATCCATTTTCCATGTCTTTGATGGCAGAGAAACCGAGCCCCACACCACCGAAGGCGGCACCCATACAAACAGCAAGAGGCATGTACCAGTTGATGCTGCGATCGGTGGGGAAGCCAGGAACTTTAGTGATGGCAAAAAAGGTGCCCGCAAATGCGATGCTTTGGAAAATTGGCATCGCGAGTGTTGGCAAAAAAGTTGAGGGCATGCGTCGCGTATTGCGTAGGGCTCGTGTTGAGAGCGCAGAGGCACTCCGCATTGTTGTTCCCGCGAATTCGGAAGGGGATGTTGTGCTCATTGTGCAGCGATCCTTTGCGCAAGTGCTCGTAAAGCAAGAGTGAATGAAACAATCATGATTGCAATGGGCACCAAAATTGCGCGCGCTATTGCGCCGCTGCTTAAGCCATCAATGCATATGTCGCGCATCCCTTCAATGAGATGCGAAATAGGGTTGAAGTCGGCGATGTGTTTGTATGCGCCGCTCATGGTTTGGCGTGGAAAAAACGCACTAGAAAAAAAGAGCATGATGAACACGAGTGGGAAGATCCCTTGAACCGCTTCCGATGAACCTGTTTTCAGTGCAGCTGCGGCCATGAAACCGCTAATGGCAATGGCAATGAGCCCACCACTAATGACCATGATGAGAACACCCAGTGGGCCACCTTTGATGCTCATGCCAAAAGGCAATAACAGCAAAGAGAAAAAGAGCGTTTGAAATGCTCCATACGCGGCAGCGCCAGCAAGACGCCCCACAAGAATGCCAAGTCGTGACGATGGTGCTGCCATCAGCCTGTAGAAAAAGCCATTTTCAATATCGGTTGCCAGCGCGCTTCCACTTTGCACAGAACCAAAGAGGACGCCTTGAACAATGGTGCCAGCCAAACTGAAATCGAGGAACGAATCGACTTTGGGGAAACCAGGAAGATTGATTGCGCTACCGAACGAGGAAGTACCAAGAGCGGCAAAGAACAAAGGAAAGATCATTGAGGGAACAACAAGTGCAGGTTGACGCCAAAGTGCAAGTACTGAACGTTTTGACATGGCAACTGTTTGGCGAAAACCAATGCGCCAGTTGTGGCTCATCGCGGCGGCGGATTGCACTGAGAGAGCGGCGGTCATTGCTTTGCGCCTTCTAGGCGGTACCCAGTTGCTTCAGCAAAAACATCGTCGAGGCTTGGTTCATTCAACTCAAGATGCTGAACACGAATGCCCGCTTCATCGAGACGACGAATAACGTCGGTCACTGCTTCCACTCCGGCACTGAGACCAACACCCAGTGTGCCTTCGGCAGTGGGGCGCATATCGCCGAACTCTTTCAACACTTGTGTTGCGGTGTCTGTGAGATGTGTTGCCACTGTGATGAGCAGTGTGGGTGCACCCACTTGTGCTTTTAAGTCACGAGGTGTTCCTTCGCAAACAATTTTCCCGTGGTCGATAATGGCAATGCGATCGGCAAGCTGATCGGCTTCTTCGAGATATTGCGTGGTGAGCAACACGGTGGTGCCTTCGCTGTTCAATCGTTTCACTTCTTCCCACAACGTGAGTCGACTCATGGGGTCGAGGCCAGTGGTGGGCTCATCGAGAAAGAGCACAGTGGGTTGGTGAATGAGCGACAGCGCAAGGTCGAGCCGACGGCGCATTCCGCCGGAGTACGTACCCACGCGTCGATCTGCAGCGGCGGTGAGACCCACGCGCTCAAGGAGCTCATCGGCACGCTTTTTCATTTGATTTGCTGGGATGCCGTATAAGACTGCTTGTAGTTCAAGTAGTTCATTGCCGGTCATGAGCGGGTCGATTGCTGCATCTTGCAAAGCCACGCCAATACTGCGCCGTACTTTGTCGGCATCTTTCACAATGTCGTAGCCCGCAACAAATGCCTGACCAGCACTTGGACGCAAGAGGGTGGTGAGCATGCGCACTGTGGTGCTCTTGCCTGCTCCGTTCGGCCCGAGAAAGCCAAAGATCTCGCCTTCTTTGACTTCAAGGTCGACGCCGTCAACGGCTTTGATGGGCTCGTCTTTGGATCCGAAATAGCGCGCAAGACCAGTAGCAATAATGGGGGAAGTCATTCACCCACTATGCCACCAAAATAGTTGCTTACTACAATCAACAGCCTCAGAAGAGGTGTGAATTATTTGGCAGCGGCAATTGCCAGCCACACGCGTTCTGCGGTGGTGGGCATGTCGATGTGGCGCACACCAAGGTGAGACACAGCATCAACAACAGCTGATTGCACTGCTGGCGTCGAACCAATGGTTCCCGACTCACCAATGCCTTTTGCACCAAGTGGGTTGAGGAATGTTGGTGTCTCCATGTGCACTACTTCAAAGCTGGGAAGTTCTGCTGCTGAAATGAATGCGTAGTCGGCCAAGTTGGAAGTGATGGGGTTGCCATCGGCGTCGTAACGCACTTCTTCTAACAATGCTTGCGCAGTGCCTTGGGCTACGCCACCATGAATTTGTCCTTCAAGAAGAAGTGGGTTGAGAACGCGACCCGCATCGTCACAGGCAACGTGGCGTAGGTGCTTGACCTTGCCCGTTTCTGTATCGACTTCAACAACGGCAACGTGTGCGCCAAAGGGGAATGTTGCGCCTTCTGCAATGAAGACTCCTTCTTGCACAAGCCCGCCCTCACCTTTCAGTGAAATGGCAATGTCGGCCCAGCTCTTTGCCACAGCAGGTGTGCCTGCCACGTGGAATACGGCGCGATCTTTGTCGAGCACAACGTCGGCCTCGTTTGCTTCAAGCAAGCGAGCAGCAATTTTCTTTGCATTGTCGACGAGTTCAATGGAGACCTGGTTAACGGCGGCTCCACCTTGTTGCAATGAACGCGAGCCCATGGTGCCTCCACCAACCGGAACAAGGTCGGTGTCGCCCCAGACAAGATCGATCATGTCCATAGGAATACCGGTTTGCTCTGCGGCGATCATCGACCACGAAGTGGCATGACCTTGGCCGTGAGGGCTTGTTCCGGTGTACACCACTGCGCGTCCGTTTTCCAAGACTTCGATTTTTGCTGCCTCACTCATTGGTGGAACACCGCCGGTGATTTCAACATAAACCGACACACCAATGCCGAGTTGCTTTTGGTCACCAGCAGCGCGACGACGAGCTTGCTCGGCGCGCAACTCTGTGT
>JBIKNT010000140.1:0-4624 GCA_044358465.1 Ilumatobacteraceae bacterium | reverse complement strand
CAATTGCAATAGCACTTGCTAAGAGAACATCTGCACTCCCACTCATCACTTTACGCCTTTCAATGCTTCACTTTGCGCTTGCACTTCTGTGTCTAACAGCAACCACTGTTGGTCGAGCCATGCAGCCATGCTTTCGGTAGGAATATCTGGGCGGGCAATGCGCCGAAACCACATCACACATTTCACATTTCCTTGTTCAAGGTGACGCAGCATGCCACCGAAGGTGTCGAGACCGTCGAACCCCACATGACCAGCAATAACCACATCGCACTGCGGGGCACCTTGCATGAGCGCAATTGCACCAGCAGGTTTGGGAGGCAGCAACATCGTCAAGGGTGCAAGTAACTGAGCACGCTCGGGGTTGCGTTCTGTCAACTTCTCCAAGAGCCGTTGACGCTTCGCAGCATTTGCGCGTGTTCCTTCCGGGAAGATGACCGACACATCGCTATGGCCAAGGTCTTTCGAGAGCGCAGCAACTCCTGCGAGTTCTTCTTGCACATTGTTTGACGTGCGATTGAGGAAGTAGTTCGGAAGTCGGTGCCCCACAATGTCAAGACACGGGTCGAGCATCAGTTCCCTCTTCAATACGTAACGCGGGTGCAGACCAGCGATGTTGCCCATCGCCCAGGCCGACACCAATGAGTCGGCAAGGCTGGCGTGTCGCGACAACACCACAAGAGGACCCGGCACGAGCACTTCAGGGTTCTTCACTTCAATGCGTAACCCAACGGTGCCACGAAGCGCCAAAATGAGCCCACCTGCCCACCACCGCTGCAACTTGTAGTGCAATGACACATTTCCTCTTTGCCCGGCAGCCCAAAAAGCAATGCTTGCAACAACCCCCGCGGTTTCCAGCCAGGCCCAGCACAAAAGGAATGCGATGAGGCGAACAATGGGCAAGCGCCACTTCCGCCGTACAAGATCGACCACAATGCACAGTGGTACCCATATAAAGAACGAGCCCAAGAGGAAGTTGGCCAATATAAAAACGCCAAGGAAGGCGATGGGGCGTCTGACATATGGCTTTTCGATACCCCCATAGTACTTCGCACATTTAATGTTGACTATTTTGGTCAACTATAGGCAGACTGTAGAAGTGACCTCCCCGACAACCTCCTGCGCCGTGCGGCGCCTCACCGGAACCCTCGGTGCAGAAATCTCGGGCGTTGACCTCACGCAAGACCTCAGTAGCGACATTGTTGCGTCAATTCGTGAAGCCCTCGTTCGCTACCGTGTTGTCTTTTTCCGCGACCAGCATCTCACCCCAACTCAACAAGTTGCCTTTGCACGCAACTTCGGAGAACTCACGCCTGCTCACCCACTATTGGGCGGCCTCGACGAGAACCACCCTGAAGTGTTGGTACTCGACTCACTCGATTACAAGCTTGGCGTGGGCGATGTGCGCAACACAGGCGACAAGAAAACAACGAGCTACAACAACAGGTGGCATACCGATGTCACTTTTTCTGCTGCTCCACCTACCGCCTCAATCTTGGCAGCCAAAGTGATTCCCTCATACGGTGGCGACACCTTGTGGTGCGACTTGGTGAACGCTTACGAAAATCTCGCTGCCCCATTGCGACATCTTGTTGACGGCCTCGTTGCAGTTCACGATGCAAGCGGAACCTTTTCGCGCTTTCGTGACGAAGATAAAAGTGGCGAGAACAAACAAAAACTAGGAAACATGAGCCCAGTGCGCCACCCAGTGGTTCGCATTCATCCTGAAACCGGCGAGCGCGGTCTTTTCGTCAACCCCACCTTCACGGCATACATCGAAAACTTCTCACCAGAAGAAAGCCGCGCCATTCTTGGTCTGTTGTACGAACACAGCATTCAACCAGAGCGTGTTGTGCGCTGGACCTGGCGTGAAGGCGATGTTGCGATGTGGGACAACCGTTCAACGGCTCATTACGCAGCTGCCGACTACACCGAACCACGCCTCATGCATCGCATTACCGTTCGCGGTGAACGCCCATTTGGCACGTTTGGCGAAGTCGAACCTCTTGTTGGGAGCATCGCATGAACCCCTTTGCTGCTCAATTCCCTGTCAATTTAAATATTGAAGGCAAACCAGTTCTCTTAGTGGGCGGCGGACGCATTGCATACCGCAAAGCCGAGCAACTGCTGGTGTGCAATCCCCAACTCACCGTTATATCCCCAGAGATCGACGAGCGCTTTCATGCCACTGGCGCAACACTCATTCAACGTGAATATGCAGCACTCGATGTAATGGGATTCTCACTCGTCATTACCGCAACGGCAAACAATGTTGTTGACCAACAGATTTTTGATGAATGTGAATCACTGGGTATTTGGGTGAACTCTGCCGACGACCCCGACCGCTGCACATTTACATTGCCCGCCAGCATGCGCCGTGGCCGACTGCTCATTACTTCTTCCACCGCTGGTGCGAGCCCTGCCATGTCGTCGTGGGTTCGCTCCACACTAGAAAACACTATTGGCCCTGAGTTCGCAGAAGCAGTGGAATTACTCGCCGCGAAGCGCGCAGCATTTCATGCCGAAGGAACAAGCACAGAAGATGTCGATTGGGCGCCGCTGATTGCTGAGGCTCTCGAACAAGCGCGCAAAAGTTCACAGCAGGTTGCGCCATGACCGTGTTCTTAGTGGGCGCAGGCCCTGGTGACCCCGAACTCATTACGGTCAAAGCTGCGCGCCTTATTGCGCAGGCCGATGTGATTGTGCACGATCGCTTAGCCGACGACAGCATCATTCAACTTGCTGCACCTGGTGTTGACCTCATCGACGTGGGCAAGAAACCCGGCAACCCCACGCCACAAGAAACCATCAATGCCCTTCTTGTGCACCTCGGTGCTCAAGGTCTCAATGTGGTGCGCCTAAAAGGTGGCGACCCTTTTGTTTTTGGTCGCGGTGGCGAAGAAGCTGAAGCACTCATTGCTGCGGGTATTGCATTTGAGGTAGTACCCGGCATCACTTCTGCTGTTGGTGTGCCTGCCTATGCAGGAATCCCCGTCACGCATCGTGGCTTGTCGGCTTCCTTCACGGTGGTCACTGGCCACCGCGAAAAAGGTGGTTCGTCGGGCGTGAACTGGGAAGCACTTGCCGCAGTAGGTGGAACCATCGTGGTGCTCATGGGTGTTGCTGAACGTGGTGTTATTGCCGAACGACTCATTGCTGGCGGGCTCAGTTACAACACTCCAGTTGCTGCAACTCGCTGGGGCACGCGCGCCGCTCAAGAAACGGTGCGTACAACACTGGGCGAACTCGGCTCTACCCCACTTGAAGCGCCGTGCACCATTGTGATTGGTGCTGTTGCTGCGCTGAACTTTTCGTGGCGCACAGAAACACATACGCCTGAACTGATTTAAATCAGTTACTAAAGCGAGCCGCCAGCCCACCAACGCTCGAAAGCGGGAAGTGCTGCACGCGTTACTGGCTCGAGCAAGAAACCCGTTGGGGAACGTACATAGCTAAACGCTCCGTATCCCTCTTCTGGAGACACCTGTGCAATTTCCAAACTCCAGCCGTCTTTCATGAGGCGCTCAGTTGTTTCCTTCACATCATCTACCCAAATACCCATGTGATGCACTCCGGGAGCGTCAGAGCCATCCCAGATGGTTCCTGGAGCACCTTGCAAGAGTTCAACGTGCTGTGGGCCTTCGCATGAATAGGTGAACTTCAAAGGAATAGTGGTTTGGCCTTTTCCTGGCAACCATGCATTTTGCTCACGCACCTGCACATCACACCAGGTGAGTTGCAAACCCTTACCCATCTCTTCCATTGCTTCTTCAATGTTTTTGACGCGCACACCAATGTGATAGATGTCTTGATAATTGAACATAGTTCCCTCTAGTTAGATTTCGCGCCAACACCCTTGGCAAAAAGTGCCGAGAGATCTGCATCGTCGGTGTCAATAAGTGCTTGTACCCATTTATGGAATGCCTGCGTGCCGCCTTCATTACGGCCAAACATCACTTCTTTTTTTGCACCACTCTTTAAGCCGCGCTGAATTTGAATGCCTGTTTTGTAGTCTTCTTCTTCAACCACAAAGCGCATGAACTTCATGCGATCTGCAACGGCCGCATCACGCTCTGGGTTTTGTGTTTCGCAATGCAGAAAGTGCTGCACAGTGACCGACTCTTCAGGAGTTGCTCCGGGGAACAACTGCGAGATCATATAAATGCGACCATCGGCTTCAAACGAAGCAATAGAGATGTGGGGGAAAATGGTCCACACGCCAAAGACCAACTTTTCTGTTGGCCATTCCGAAACAGGAATGCCTTCAAGTGGGCCTACCTGGCGCTTATCGGGAGCCAACAACCGCTGGTGAGGGCCCCACGCTTCGAACAATGCCTTTGGAGATAGATCGGGACCAAAAGAGTTCTTGTGCAAAATGGGCAAATGGTAGAAGTCGAGGTAGCCGTCGTAACAAACTTTCCAATTCGCTCCATCAATACTCTGCTGACCCGCGTAGTAGCAGTTTTCAAAGTGGTGATGCTCTAACACTTCGTCATAACCATGGAAGAACGAGTCGTGATCGAGCGTCGAATTTGGCGTGAGAGTGACCCAAATGATTCCGGCACGCTCGGTAACAGGAAGAGTTGTTAAGCCATTGCACGACTTGTCGAGATCGCCGAATGCTTCT